>NZ_JBXUOV010000162.1:0-13216 GCF_057196585.1 Micromonospora sp. ATLC20 | reverse complement strand
GTCGCCGACCGGCGGCGCCCACCGCGCGCCGGCCAGCTGCGGCCAGCGCCGCGCGTACGCCGCGTTCAGCCGGCCGTGCCAGCCGTCCGGGGCCAGCCGCAGCATCTGATCCGGACGTACGCCGGCCAGCTCGCACGCCTCCGGATCCCAGTCCAGGCGCCGCAGGTCGAGCAGCCCGGTGCCGGAGGCCAGCGAGATGGACATCGGCGCCTCGTCGAGCAGCGTGCCGAGCGCGTACTCGGTGAGCCCGGTGAAGCGGGCGGCCCCGTCGGCGCGCTCGCGCAGCCAGGGCAGCCGCACCGACCAGTAGCAGCGGTGCCACCACGTGCCGGTACGCCGGTGGAAGTCGTCCGGGTCGGCCGGCCCGGTCGCACCGGGAAGCGGCTCCGGCCGGGTGTCCAGCCAGGTCAGCACCGGCCCCGACGGTGTACCGTCGGCGGCCAGCGGCAGCACCGAGTGCCACTGCGCGGAGGTCGCCACGAGGTCGACGTCCCGCAGGTGCCCACCGGCGGCCAGCTCGTCCACGCACTCGATCAGGCACGCCAGGTAGGCCGGGCCGTCGAGCGTCCCGCTGCCGTCGTCGCCGGTGACCAGGGGCACCCGCCGCCGGGCCAGCGCGCCCGGGCGCGGCACCGCGTCCGCGTCGAGCACCAGGCCGCGCACCGAGGAGGTGCCCAGGTCCAGAGCGAGAATGTCCATCGCCGGTCAACCTACCCGGCGGGACCGGCGGCCACGCCAAGATCCGTACCCGGTGCCGCGCGATCGGGTTCCCCGGCTCCCGCCGGTCGCGTACAGTGACCGTCATGCCCGCGCACCTGTCCTGCTGGTGGCCCGCCGACCCGGCGGCCCATCCCCGCGCGTAGCTTCCCCACGCGGCCGCCCGACGAGGCGGCCGCCGGTCTCTCCCGGCATCCCGGGTCGCCTTCACCGGCGGCCACCGGCCCACCGAGGAGACCCGATGACCCGCCCGTCCGACCCGCTCGCCGCCGTCGCCGCCGGCCGCGACCCCGGCCCGTTCGCGCTCGTCCGCCGCGAGGGCACCGACCACGTCGACCTGTTCACCGGCCCGGTACGCACCGCCGGCCTGCTCGCCGACCTGCCGCTGCCCGAGCACGGCGCCGGTCCGCACACGCTGGCCCTGGTGCCGTTCCGGCAGGTCACCGAACGCGGATTCGAGTGCGTCGACGACGGGTTGCCGCTGGAGTTCCTGACGGTGCAGGAGCACCGGCGGATACCGCTGGCCGACCTGCTCGACGACCTGCCCGACGCCGAGGTACGCACCCGCGACGCCGGCTTCGACATCGCCGACGACGAGTACGCGGCGATCGTGGAACGCGTGCTTGCCGACGAGATCGGCCGGGGCGAGGGCGCGAACTTCGTCATCCACCGCACCATGCGCGCCACGGTGCAGGGCGACCCGCTGGCGGCGGGCCTGGCCGCGCTGCGCCGGCTGCTGCTGCGCGAGCGGGGCGCGTACTGGACGTTCCTGGTGCACACCGGCACCCGGATCCTGGTCGGCGCCAGCCCCGAGCGGCACGTCAGCGTCGCCGACGGACTGGTCGAGATGAACCCGATCAGCGGCACCTTCCGGCACCGGGGCGAGACCGTCGATCGGGCTGAGCTGCTGCGCTTCCTGCACGAGGAGAAGGAGGTGGAGGAGTTGTACATGGTGCTGGACGAGGAGCTGAAGATGATGGCGGTGGTCGCCGAGCGCGGCGGCCAGGTGGTCGGGCCGTACCTGAAGGAGATGGCGCACCTGGCGCACACCGAGTACCTGCTGGCCGGGCGCTGCTCCCGGGACGTGCGCGACGTGCTGCGGGAGACCATGTTCGCGCCGACCGTCACCGGCAGCCCGATGGAGAACGCCTGCCGGGTGATCGCCCGGCACGAGCGCGCCGGCCGGCGCTACTACGCCGGGGTGCTCGCGCTGCTGGGCCGCGACGAGCAGGGCCGGCAGACGCTGGACGCGCCGATCCTGATCCGTACCGCCGAGATCTCACCCGAGGGCGCGCTGCGCGTGCCGGTCGGCGCCACGCTGGTCCGGCACTCCACCACCGCCGGGGAGGTCGCCGAGACGCACACCAAGGCCGCCGGGGTGCTTGCCGCGCTCGGCCTCGGCCCGGACGCGCCGCACTCGGCCACCGAACCGGCTGTCCGGTACGCCGACGACCCCGAGGTACGCGCCGCGCTGGCCGCCCGCAACGCCCCGCTGGCCCGGTTCTGGCTGGAGCAGCGGGAACCGGGGGCGCTCGCGCTACGAGGGCTGGCCGGGCGCCGGGCGCTGATCGTCGACGGCGAGGACACGTTCACCGGCATGCTGGCCCACCAGCTCGGCGCGCTGGGCCTGGCGGTGACCCGGCGGGACTGGCCGGACCCGGGGCCGCTGGACGGCTACGACCTGGTGGTGGTCGGCCCCGGCCCGGGTGACCCGCGGGACGCGACCGCGCCGAAGATGGTGGCGCTGCGTGCGCTGCTGACCGAGCTGCTCGCGTCCGGCCGGCCGACGCTCGCGGTGTGCCTGGGCCACCAGTTGCTCGCCGGGCTGCTGGGCCTGCCGCTGCACCGCCGGGACGCGCCGTACCAGGGGTTGCCGCAGGACGTGCCGGTGTTCGGGACGACGCGGCGGGTCGGGTTCTACGCCAGCTTCACCGCCCGCGCCGCCGCCGACCGGGTCGCCGGACCGTACGGCCCGGTCGAGGTGTCCCGGGATCCGGCCGACGGCGCGGTGCACGCGCTGCGCGGCGCGGGCTTCGCCGGGGTGCAGTTCCACCCGGAGTCGGTGCTGAGCCAGGACGGCACGCGGGTCCTGGCGGACCTGCTCGGGCACCTGCTCGACCGGCCGGCGCTGAGCGCGCATGGAGCGGCCGATCGCGGGTAGGGCACTGGCGACCGGTGGTCCGGGCGGGTTCGAGAGCCCCCGCCCGGCCACCGGTCGCCAGTCGGGTCAGCCGGCCATGCCCCGCTTCAGCGCGGCGCCCATGAGCACGGCCCGCTTGGCGGTCAGCGCGGTGGCGGCCAGTGCCACGTGGTCCGGGGCGACCTCGCCGTTGTTGCTGGTGTGCGAGGCGCCGTACGGGTTGCCGGCGACGAACTGGCTCGGGTCGGTGTAGCCGGGGGTCACCACGATGCCGCCCCAGTGGTAGAAGACCGTGTACAGCGACAGCAGCGTCGCCTCCTGGCCGCCGTGCGACGTGGCGGTCGAGGTGAACCCGCTGTAGACCTTGTCGGCGAGCGCGCCGGCCGCCCAGAGCGGGCCGGTGGTGTCGATGAACTGCTTGAGCTGGGCGGCGATCATGCCGTACCGGGTCGGCGAACCCATGATGATCACGTCGGCCCAGGACAGGTCGTCCGGCTGCGCCTCCATCACGTCCTGGGTCTCCAGCCGGTGCGCCTGCCAGCCGGAGTTGGAGCGGATCGCCTCGTCGGGCGCCAGCTCACGTACCTTGCGCAGACGCACCTCGGCGCCGGCCTCCCCCGCCGCCTCGACAGCCGCCTGCGCCATCTGGTAGGTGATGCCGGTCGCGCTGTAATAGATCACCGCGACCTTGACCTGGCCATCCATCAGACGTTCCCTCCTCGTTTCGGGTCAGCTCCGGCGACTACCCGTTACTTGTTCCGTCAAACTCCGGGCGTGGCATGCTCTCCAGGTGGAGATCCGCACCGCCACGCCCGCCGACTGGCCGCTCATCTGGCCGTTCCTGCGCGAGATCGTCGCGGCCGGCGAGACGTACACCTGGCCCCGCGACGTCACGGAGGAGCAGGCCCGCAGGCTCTGGATGCCGCCGGCGCCGGCGCGGACGGTGGTCGCGGCGGCGCCGGACGGCGCGGTGCTCGGCTCGGCCAAGCTGGCGCCGAACCAGGGCGGTCCCGGCGACCACGTGGCGAACGCCTCGTTCATGGTCGCCCCGGCCGCCGCCGGGCGCGGCGTCGGCCGGGCGCTGGCGGCGTACGTGCTCGACGCGGCCCGGGCCGACGGCTACCGGGCCATGCAGTTCAACGCCGTGGTGGCGACGAACACCCGGGCCGTCGAGCTGTGGCGGTCGCTGGGCTTCGAGGTGATCGGCCGGGTGCCGGAGGGCTTCCGGCACCCCACCCGGGGGTACGTCGATCTGCTGGTCATGCACCGGCGCCTGGACTGAGCGTGGCTCAAGATTTGCGCAAGTTCCGCCGGCAATCGCTGTCCCGGTCCAGCTCACACGGGATGCTGATCGGACCGGCGCCGGCCGCAGCGGCCGCCCCCGCGCCGGGAACCTGAACGGGGGATCGCGCTGATGTCGGCAGCGCCGCCGGCGCAGCGCGATCAGGGGCCGCACTGTCGTACCCCGGGCCTACGCTGACGCCCGTGACCGTACGCCTCAACCGCGCCGAGGCGCTCGCGCTACGCATGACCGGCCTGCTGTTGCGCCCGCACCCCGCCGCCCGCCCGCGGGGCGTCGCCGACGTGGTCGAGTGGTTCGGCGCCATGCAGGCGCAGGACGCGGCGAGCGGGTTGTGGTCGCTCGGCGTACGCCTTCCCGGCGCCACCCAGGACGACGTCCGCGCGGCGCTGGAGCGACGCGAGGCCCTGCGCACCTGGCCGATGCGCGGCACCGTGCATCTGGTCCCGGCACGCGACGCGCGGTGGATGCTGGACCTGACCGGGGTGCGGACGCTGGCCGGCATCGCCGGGCGGTGGCGGCAGCTCGGGCTGACCGTCGCCGACGGCGAACGGGCCGGCGAGGTGCTGGGTGCGGCGCTGGCCGGCGGTGGCCGGCTCTCCCGCGCCGCGTGCGTGGCGGCGCTGCGCGCCGCCGGGCTGGCCACCGACGGTCAGCGCGGCTACCACCTGCTCTGGTACGCCAGCCAGCGCGGCGTCACCTGCATCGCGCCGCACGTCGGCACCGAGCAGACGTTCGCCCTGCTCGACGAGTGGGCGCCCGAACCGCGCCGCCCGGAGCGCGACGAGGCGCTGGCGCTGCTGGCGCACCGCTACGTGCGCGGCCACGGCCCGGTGAGCCGGCACGAGCTGGCGCGGTGGACCGGCCTGACCGTCACCGACGCGACCCGGGCCATCACGCTGGCCGGTGACCTGCTCGCCCCGGTCGAGGTCGACGGCGAGCCCGTGGTGGTCGACGCCGCGCTGCTCGACGCGCCCCGCGCGCCGGTCGACGACCTGCACACGCTGCCCGGCTTCGACGAATACCTGCTCGGCTTCAAGGACCGCTCGCTGATGCTCGACCCGGCGCACGCCGCCGCTGTGGTCCCCGGCAACAACGGGGTGTTCCGGTCGACTGTGGTGCGGGGCGGGCGCGTGGCCGGCACCTGGACGCGGACGATCGGCGCGAAGGCGGTCACGGTGAAGGTGCAGCAGCTCGTGCCGTTCGACGCCGCGCTGCGCTCCCGGGTCGACGCCGCCCTGACCGCGTACGCCCGCTTCCTGGGCCTGGAGCTGCGCCACTCCTGGTGAGCGGAGGGCTCCCGCCGTACCTCTCCTCTTCTTCTCTGGTGCTGCGCGGCTTCTCTCTTGCTCCCCCGCGCCCGTGTCGGGTGGAACGCCATGGGTGTCAAAACCGCGCCGAGGCACCCATGGCGTTCCACTCACCGGTTCGGCCGGGCGGCGAGGGAAGGGAGAGCAGAGCGTGGCAAGGCCGAAGGGCCGGCGGCGTGCACCACCGGCCCTTCGCACGCATCCAGGGATCAGTCGGCGAGCGCTCCGGCCGACCGGCCCTCGTGCAGCGTCAGGTTGCGGCCGCTGCCCGGGTCGAACAGGTGGATCTTCTCCAGGTTGAACCAGACCCGGCGCGACTCGCCCTCGCGTACCGGCGACTCCGCCGACAGCCGGGTGACCAGGTTCGACCCGGCGCCGGCGAAGTCCGCGGCACCCGTGTCGGCGGCCAGCTCCTCCAGCTCGGCGGCGGTGGCCCGCTCCCCCTCGACGGTGAAGTAGACGTACTTGTCCGAGCCCATCGACTCGACGATGTCCACAGGCGCCTCGAACTCCATGCCCCGGCGACGGGTCTCGTCGTCGATCAGCGCCGCGTCCTCGAAGTGCTCCGGGCGGATGCCCAGGATCAGCTCGCGGGGCGCGTCGCCGCCTTCCAGCTCGCGGCGGATCCGGTCGCCGACCGGCACGTCACCGAGCGCGGTCCGCAGCCGGCCGTCCTCCACGACGGCGTGCACGAAGTTCATCGAGGGCGAGCCGATGAAACCGGCGACGAACAGGTTGCGCGGGTGGTCGTACAGCTCCTGCGGCGGCCCGACCTGCTGCACCGCGCCGCCCCGCATGATGACCACCCGATCGCCGAGCGTCATCGCCTCGGTCTGGTCGTGGGTGACGTAGACGGTGGTGGTGCCGAGCTGCTTCTGCAGCCGCGACACCACGGTGCGCATCTGCACCCGCAGCTTGGCGTCCAGGTTCGACAGCGGCTCGTCCATCAGGAACGCCTTGGGCTGGCGGACGATCGCCCGGCCCATCGCCACCCGCTGCCGCTGGCCGCCGGACAGGTTGGCCGGCTTGCGGTCCAGCAGCGCGGTCAGCTCCAGCACCTTCGCCGCCTCGTCGACCTTCTGGTTGATGGTCTCCTTGTCCATCTTCGCCAGCCGCAGCGGGAACGCCATGTTCTCCCGCACCGTCATGTTCGGGTAGAGCGCGTACGACTGGAAGACCATCGCGATGTCGCGGTCCCGGGGTGCCTTGTCGTTGACCCGCTCGCCGCCGATGCGCAGCTCGCCGGAGCTGATGTCCTCCAGCCCGGCGATCATGTTGAGCGTGGTGGACTTCCCGCAGCCGGACGGGCCGACCAGGATGACGAACTCGCCGTCGGCGATCTCCAGGTCGACGTCCTGTACGGCGGTGGTCCCGTCCGGGAACCGCTTGCTCACCTTGTCCAGCACGATGTCGGCCATTGCTACCACCTATCCCTTGACTGCGCCGGAGGTCAGACCGGAGACGATGCGGCGCTGGAAGAAGAGCACGAACAGGATGATCGGCACGGTGATCACCACGGCGGCGGCGCAGATCGCCCCGGTGGGGTCCTCGAACTGCGACTCACCGGTGAAGAACTGCAGCGCCACCGGGACCGTGCGGGACCGCTCGGTCGAGGTGAGCGTGATCGCGAACAGGAAGTCGTTCCAGCAGAAGATGAAGACGAGGATGGCCGTGGTGAACACGCCGGGCGCGGCCAGCGGCGCGATCACCCGCCGGAACGCCTGCCCCTGGGTGGCGCCGTCCATCTTCGCCGCCTTCTCCAGGTCCCACGGGATCTGCTTGAAGAACGCCGACAGCGTGTAGATCGCCAGCGGCAGCGCGAACGTGATGTACGGCAGGATCAGTCCGGGCCAGGTGTCGAACAGCCCGAGCTGCCGCTCGATCTCGAACAGCGGCGACACCAGCGACACCTGCGGGAACATCGCGATCAGCAGGGAGACGCCGACCAGCAGCTTCTTGCCGGGGAAGTCGAGCCGGGAGATCGCGTACGCGGCCATCGTCCCGAGCACCACGGCGATCGCGGTGGCGATCAGCGCGATGCCGATGGAGTTGACCAGGGCGCGGACGAACTGGTCGGTGTCGAAGATGGTCCGGTAGTTGTCCAGCGTCCACTCGCGCGGCCAGAACTTGCCGTCGGTGAGCGTGGCCGGGGTCTTGAACGACAGCGAGGCGATCCAGAGCACGGGGACCAGCGCGAAGACGACGACCACGACGTCCAGCAGGCCCCAGCGCACCTTCGCCCGCGTGGTGGTTTCCACTGCCATGTCAGCGCCTCTCCCCATCGTCGCTGCCCGGGGCAGCGGTGCCGAACAGCTTCACGAACACGAAGGCGATGATCGCCACGGTGATGAAGATCAGCACCGACATCGTGGAGCCGATGCCGAGGTTCAGGCCCCGGATCAGGTTGTTGTAGGCGAGCATCGACACCGACGACGTCTCGTTGCCGCCGTTGGTGAGCACGAAGATGTTGTCGAAGACCCGGAACGCGTCGAGCGTGCGGAACAGCAGCGCGACCAGGATGGCCGGCTTCATCACCGGCAGCATCACCTTGGTGAACCGCTGCCAGGCCGTCGCGCCGTCGGTGGAGGCCGCCTTGAGCAGGTCCTCCGGCACCAGCGCCAGCCCGGCCATGAGCAGCAGCGCCATGAACGGGGTGGTCTTCCAGATCTCCGCCAGCATGATGATCGCCAGCGAGCTGGCCCGCTCGGTGAGCGGGGCGCTGCCGTCGAACAGGTTCGCCAGGTAGCCGGTGCCGGGCGTCCAGGCGTACCGCCAGGAGAACGCGGCGACCACAGTGACGATGCCGTACGGGATCAGCGCGGCGGTGCGGACGATGCCGCGGCCGACGAGCGTCCGGTGCATGATCAGCGCCAGGCCCATGCCGAGCACCAGCTCGACCGCGACGGTGACCACGGTGATCAGCGCGGTCACCCCGAACGCGGTCCACCAGAAGTCGTTCGTCAGCACGGTGACGTAGTTCTCCAGGCCGACGAACTGCCGCTCGTCGGGGAAGCGCAGGTCGAAGCGCTGCAGTGACAGCCAGACCGAGTACAGGATCGGGTACGCGGTGACCAGCACCATGACCAGCGCGGCCGGCGCGCACAGCAGCAGGCCGAGGCGCCGCTCGGCGCGCTTGTTGTCACTCAGCGGGGCGCGGGAGCCGCGCCGGGACCGCTGTTCCGGTACGGCGGCGTGCCGTCCGCCGGGCTGCTCAGCATCGGCCTCGGCGGCGGCCTGCGCGCCGGCCGGGGTGGCGTTCACGCTCATGGCAGAACCCCCTTGGACTCCAGCGCGTCGGAGATCGCCTTGCGCAGCTCGTCGGCGGTCTGCTCGGGCCGGATCGCCGACGGCGGCGACAGGATCGCCGACATCACCGTGGAGATGCTCTGGTAGGCAGGGGTCAGCGGGCGCACCGCCGGCTCCTTCAGCTCCTCCAGGATGGTCTCCTTCATCGGGTACGCCTCGGTCATCTCCGGGTCGTCGTAGACGGCCTCGATGGTCGGCGGCACACCGTCGTTGACGGCGGAGAACTTCTGGTTCTCGGCGTTGCGCAGGCAGCGTGCCACCTCGAACGCCTCCTCCGGGTGCTTCGAGTACGTGCTGACCGCCAGGTTGACCCCGCCGATGGTGACCTTGCTGGGGGTGCCCGGGTCGATGCCCGGCACCCGGGCCCACTTGACGTTCTTCGCCAGGTCGGGGTTGGCCTCCTGGAGCGCCGGATAGACGAACGGCCAGTTCACCTGGAACGCGCCCTTGCCGGACTGGAACTCCAGCCGCACCGGGTCCTCCAGCGCGTTGCTGAACGACGGCGAGGTCACGCCCGACGTGGCGAACTTCTGGAGCTGGTCGAGCGCGCGGACCGCGCCGGCGTCCATCTCCGCCTTCTTGCCGTCGTCGCTGAGGATCTTGCCGCCGGCGCTCTCGGCGAGCGTGTTGTAGAGCACCACCAGGCCCTCGTACTGGGCGCCCATGGTCAGCACCTGGTACGGCTTACCCTGCTCCTTGAGCTGCTGGGCGGCCGAGATCATCTCGTCCCAGGTCTTCGGCGGCTGCGACACCAGGTCGGACCGGTACCAGAGCAGCTGCACGTTGGTGTTCTTGGGCGCGGCGTAGAGCTTGTCCTCGTACCGGGCGGTGTCCAGCGGGCCGGCCAGCGTGCCCTGCTCGACCTCGGCCTTGTCCTGGCCGGTCCACTCCCGGATCCACTTCGCGCTGGCGAACTCCTGGGTCCACGTGACGTCCAGGCCGAGCACGTCCATCCCGCTGTCCTGCGCGGCGAGCCGCCGCACCATCTGCACCCGCTGCTCGTCGGCCTCGCGCGGCAGCACCCGGTAGTCGATCCGGTACCGCCCCTGTGCCTGCGTGTTGCAGGTGTCGACGACCTTCTGCAGGTTCTGCTCCGGCGGGTAGTACAGGTTGATCGTGGGGACGCCGCCGTCGCCGCCGGATCCGCAGGCGGCCAGCGGGGCCACCAACGCCAGCGCGGCGGCTGCCGCCGCCGCGCGTCCGGCCGGCCGCCGTGCGGCCGTGTCGGGGACTGTCGTCATCACCCTCCCCCTCTCATCGGCGAAGAACCGGGGGGTGACCCGTGCCCCGGCGCACGGCGAGACGACCGGGGCATCGGCCCGATCGCCCGACGCCCCGGGCGTGTCGTGCGGCTGAACGTGCCCGACCTGCGACGGAGCGAAACATCACGGACATGTGACGGCGCCCGCGCGCCGCTCACCACCAGCGTTTTACGCGTTGTACGCTCTCCCTTGCTGGAACGCGAGTACGCGTGGACCGACGCCGGCAAGGTGAGCGCCGCCCGCCACGACGTCTCTGAGCTGCGAACGGATCGGGAAGGTCGACAGCTACGGGATCCTGGCCGTTCGGCCGGCCACTCCCGATGAGGTCAAGCAGTGGATGGAGGGAACGCGATGAGCGCTGACCGCGATCCGCGGACGATGAGCCGTGAGGAGTTGGTGGCCTACTTCGACCGGGGCGGCGACATCTCGGAGCTCCTGAGGGAAGCGACCCGGGGACCTGATCTCGGACCCGCGCCTGCGCCGGAGAACGTGCCGATGGTGGTGACCGGCGTCAGACTTCCCTCGACGATCGTCCGGCGGCTCGACGAACTGGCCGGCAACGACAAGGGCGGGCGTTCCGGTCTGATCCGCAGGGCGATCGACGAATACCTGGCTCGGCACACCGGCGAGGCGGCCTGACGGCCGTCCCACTCAGTGAGCAGGGAGGCTACCCAGCGTCAGCCGGCTCGACTAGCGTTTCCCTAGCTCCGTAGCCGGCGCGTCGCCGTCGACGCCGATGCGCCTCCGGCCGTCCCCCATCGCCCGCCCGATCGGTTGGTTCTGACGGGAAGTGCCGTGCGCGCGTTCCCCGGTTGGGCAGGATTCCCCCCGAGGAGGTGCCGTCGTGCAGGACACCCGCGCTCTCGCCCTGACGTTCGAGGTGAGCGGCCTGCCCCCGGTCAAGACCGAGGCCCTGTCCATCTTCGCCGCCGGGCACCGGCAGGCGACGAGGGTCCGCACCCTGCTCCAGGCCGCCTGCACGGCGGCCCAGCGCACCGGGTGGACCCCGCTGACCGGTCCGGTCGAGGTGGACCTGACCCTGCGCTGTCCCCCCGGGCACCGCACCTCCGACGCCAGCACGCTGCTGGGCGGCGTGTGCGCGGTGCTCCAGGACAAGAAGCGGGTCTCCTCCATCGGTCTCGCCCACCTCGGGGTGCTGGTCGACGTCGCGCTCTGGTCCGACGACCGGCAGATCCGCCGGCTGTCGTACGTCGAGGAGCCGGCGGAGGAGTTCTCGTATCTGGTCCGGGTGTCGGCCGTACCGACGATGGTTTGACCGACGTCCGCGGTGGGGTACCGCGGACGCCGACGAAGGGAGTGCCGATGTCGGAGCCACATGTCACGCTCGACCCGAGCGGGCTCGATCCGGTGCAGCAGAAGCTGCGCGGCCCGCTGGAGGATCAGCTGACGTCGGCCCTGCAGGCGGCCGCCGACCGGGTCCGCGCCGGCTACGCCGGCGAGCCGGTGGAGGACGTCTGCCGTCGGTTGCTCGACGAGACCCGCTCCGGCCTGCACCCGGACATCGCGGCCGGCTTCCAGCCGGACATGGACGAGTTCTGCCGGGTGGCGGTGGCGATCGTGCGGGGCGAGCTGACCTGAGCCCCGGGCTACCCCGGAATTGAGTACGCGTACCGATGGCGGGTCCGCCCGGGGCGGCGAGAATTCTCCCCGTGCGAACTCGAATCATGATCGTTCTTGCCGTGCTCGGACTGACCGGGCTGATGGCGACCACCGGTTGCTCCCTGCGGCAGAGCATCTGCGGCAGCGACGAGTACCCGGTGATCGCGGTCGGTCCGCAGGGCGGTAGTTCCTGCGTGCCGGACGGCCAGGAGCCGTCCCCGCCGTACGTGCGCTACCCGGAGGGCAAGGTGCCGAAGTACGTCGACGACGAGTGGGACGTCTACTGGCGCACCCACGGCATCGACGAGGACAACAGGGTCATCGACCGCTGACGCGGGCCCGCGTCAGCTTCGCCGAACGTCGACCGAGACGACGTGCGTGCCGTCCGGGCGGTCGGCCTCCCCCAGCCGCACCGGTAGCCGGCCGCCGTCGGGCGGTCGCAGGCCGAGCCCGAAGCTGAGGTGGCCCTCGTAGTCGCCGGCCACCGCCCATCCGCGCAGCGTCGGGAAGCGGATCGCCGCCGGTGGCAGGTCCGCCGTCCCGCCGCCGCGGGCGTCGTGCGCCTGGGCCGGGTCGAACCGCACCGACAGGTACGCGGTGCCGGGCAGCGTGACCGGTGCCCCGCGGCCCTCGGTCACCACCTGCGGCACGTAGGCGACCTCGTAGGACGGTGTGGGTCCGCGGAAGGCGAACGTGATCCGGCTGAACCCCTCCACCGGGTGGTCGCCGACGTCGATCGCCACCAGGACGGGCAGCGGTTCCCCGGGCGGCGGGGCGACCGGCACCCGTACCCGATGGGCCACCCGGACCGGGCCGCCGGGCACCGCCCAGCCCCAGGTGGCGTGCCATGACCCGGCGACCGGCTCGGCCTCGGTGGGCACCGGCGGGGTGGGCGTGGCCTCCGGCGTCCCGGTGGCGGCCGGCGCGGACGCCGCCGCGACCGTCGGGGTGGGCGCCGTGGACGCGCCGTCGTGGCCGGTCGCCGTGCAGGCCGCCGCGAGCAGCACGACCAGGCCGGCGAGCAGCGGTACGCGCTGAGGAGTCATGACTCAGTGTCGCTCCGTGACCGGCTCACGCACCAGAGGCGTCCCACCCGGAATCCGCCAGGCAGCAAATGGTGCCGGACGGGTCAGGACCGGGTCCGCAACTCCCCGGTCCTGACCCCGGCCGTCCGGTTCGGTAGCGGTCTGCGCCACAGGAACCCGGCAGGCGTGGCACGACGCCTTCCGCCGGGCTCCGCGCGGCGAGCCGGTATGCCCGCACTCAGCTCCACGGTGCTCTTACCACCGGACTCCGGTGCGCCCCCGTCTCACCCCGACGAGCCGTGGGCGCCGGCTCAGGTTAGGCGCGTCCGCGCAGGCCGGACAAGCGATGACCGGCGACCGCGCTTGTGATTGATGTCTATGCCGAATTGCGGCATGTCGGCGTAACGGGGTCAGCCGGTTTCGCGCTGTTCGACTTCGAGACGCGGACTGCGCCCGGCCTGCCGCGGCGGCACGGTCCGGGCCGCGACGGCCCCGGCGACGAGCGCCAGCGCGGCCACGTGCAGCGCCCGTACGCC
>NZ_JBXUOV010000161.1:0-13293 GCF_057196585.1 Micromonospora sp. ATLC20 | reverse complement strand
GGCCGGGGCGCTACCGGCCGGATCGGCGCCGGCCGCTTCCGGGTCGTGGCTCGGCGCGGCCGGCCCGGCGGCGGGCGCTGCGGTGTGCCCGGCGGACGGCGCGACTGTCGTCTCGGCGTACCCCTTGCGCAGTTTCTCCGCGATCAGCCGGTCGGCGTGCGCGGCGGCCTCGGCCGGCGAACCCAGTTCCTTGACCTGGGTGCGGCCCTGCGCGCCGATCGATCCATAGCGGACCGTCACCGTCGCGTCGCTCTGCCCGACCTCCCAGAACTTGGCCGAACCGCCACCCACGAACTCGAATCTGCGCACACCGTCTCCTTGATCGCCCGCAGTGTGCGGGGACCATAACCGGCCCCACCGACACCAGCGACGCCGCCGGGCGCGCTACTCGCTCCGCAGTGCCGTCGCGGTCCGGGTCCGGGCCGCCAACCCGGCCGGCAGCAGCGCTCCGAGCAGTGCTGTCAGCGGCCCGCCCAGCGCCAGCGCCGCCAGGAGGACCGGCCCGTACACGTCGAGCAGGCGCTCCGGCAGGTGCAGTCCGCCGCTGGCGGCCATCGCCGGGACGACGAGCCGTTGCATCGCCACACCCGCCGGTACGCCGAGCAGCCCGCCGACCAGACCGACGGCGGCGACCGAGGCGACCACCATCGCGATCGTCTGGCCCGGCGTCATGCCGAGCGCCTTGTGCACACCGAGATCGTGCACCCGGTCGCGCAGGTCGAGGACGAGCATGTTGAGCACACCCAGCGCGGCCACCGCGAGCAGCAGCAGGGTCAGCGTGGCGGTCAGCCCCTCCACGACCAGCAGGAGCGGGTCGGTCTCCGCGCCGCTCGGCCGCGCGGTGAGGCCCCGGCCGGCGAGTGCGCCGGTCAGCGCCTGCGCGTAGGTGCCGGCGTCGGTGTCCGGGGCGAGCGCGATCCGGTACTCGGACGGGTTCCGGCCGGTGGGCGTGGCGGTACCGGTGAACACCGCCATGGCGGACTCGAACACCTCGCCGACGATGCGCAGGCGTACCGGCTCGCCCTCGATCCGGACCGTCACGGTGTCACCGATCCGGGTTCCGGTCGCGGTCAGCAGGGGTCCGCCGACGACGGCCTCGCCGGGAGCGGTGAACCAGCGTCCGGACACCATCTCGAAGCCGTCCCACGCCGCGTCGCCGGTGATCGTCGTGACGGAGACCGGGTCGGCGACGCCCGCGACGGCGCCCGGCGCCTGCGTGAGGCCGTACCTGGCGCGGGTGCCCGGCTGGGCGTCGATCGCCGCCAGCACCGCGGCCGGATCGGCGGTGGGAGCGGCGGCCGGTCCGGCGTCCGGGTCGCCGTTCACCGTGACGTCAGCGACGTCCTGGGTGAGCGCGGTCTGGATGCGCAGCAGCGACGCGGCGAGCCCGGTCGCGAACGTCACGGCCGCCGCGCCCGTCGCGACCGCCAGCAGGATCGCGACAGTGCGTGCCGGCCGGGCGAACGGGCGGGCCAGGCCGAGGCCCACCGGCCTGGCCACCGGCAGCCGCGCCGCCAGGCGCGACGCCCACCGGCCCCGCGCCGGACCGGACGCCCGTCCGACCGCGATGGCGTCCACGGTACGCAGCCGGCCCGCCCTCAGCGCGGCCGTCCACGCGGTCAGCGTCACCACCGCCAGCACCCCGCCGGTGGCCAGGACCGTCACCCACCAGGCGATGGTGGTGTTCGCCGAGCCGTAGACCTGCTCGGTCTCGGCCAGTACGGGCAGCGCGATCAGGTTCCCGGTGACCGTTCCGGCGGCCGCACCCACGGCGGCCGGGACCAGCGTCTGCGCGACGAAGGCGCGGACGATGCCCGCGGGGGTGCAGCCGAGCGCCTTGAGGATGCCGATCCGGCGGGTGGCGGCGCCGACCGTCCCGGCGACCACGGTGCCGACCACCAGCAGCGCCATCACGATGCCGAGCAGCGCGAACGCGACGAGGAACGGCACGAAGACGGCCGCGTCCTCGACTGCCTGCTGCCGCACGTCGAGCCAGGATCGGGCGCCGGTGACCGCGCCGGCGGGCAGCGCCGCGACCACGGCGTCCCGTCCGGTGCCGACCTCGGTCGCCGTGCGCGCGTCCGCGAACCGGTAGAGCATCTGGTACCCGTCCGCCGTGTCCGGCCCGTCGAGTACGCCGACGGCCGACGGCAGCACCCAGGCGCCGGCGGTGTCGCTGATCGACCGGGCCGTACCGACCACCGTGAACTCGGCGCCGCTCGGCGTGGTCAGGCGGGAGCCGGGCGGCAGGCGGACGGCGCCGCCGCTGAGCACGATCTCGTCCGGCCCGGCCGGCCACCGCCCGCCGGCCAGCTCGATCCGGTCGACGGGACCGCCGGGATCGGTGCGGGCGACGACTGTCAGCGGCGGCGTCCGCATCCCGCCGCCCTCCGTGAAGGCGACCACGAGCACCCGGTACGGACCGGCGGCGGCCACCACGCCCGGCGCCGAGGCCGACGCGGCGAGCTGCGGTTCCGTCACCGCACCGGAGTCCGCCCGCACGGTCAGGTGCGCTCCCCGCTGGGTGGTGAACGCGTCGTCGAAGGGTGCCTGCGACGCGACGAGCAGCCCGGCGCCGAGCACCGTGGCGGTCACGGCGGCGGCGGTGACCAGGCCGACGACTATTGTCTGCACGCGGCGGCGCCGTACGCCGGACCGGACGACCCGGCGCAGCCCGCTCACCGTCGCACCTCGACCCGGCCGTCGCGCAGGCGGATCGTCCGGCCGGCGGACGCCTCGGCCAGCCGCAGGTCGTGGGTGACGAGCACGATGGTCTGGCCGCTGCGGTGCAGGTCGTCGAGCAGGCGCCGGACGTCCTCACCGGAGGCGGTGTCCAGCGCGCCGGTCGGCTCGTCGGCCAGCAGGAGCGCGGGCCGGTTGACCAGGGCGCGGGCGACGGCGACGCGCTGGCGCTCACCCCCGGAGAGACGTCCCGGGTACGCGTGCGCGTGCCGGGCGATGCCGAGCGAGTCCAGCAGGGAGGCCGCGTGTTCACGCGACGCGCGGGCCGGTGCGCCGGCGAGTTGGGCGGGCAGCAGGACGTTGTCCAGCACGGTCAGGTCGTCGAGCAGGTTGAAGAACTGGAAGACCAGGCCCACGTGTGCGCGCCGGAACCGGGCCGACGCGGCCTCGCCGAGCTTCTCCAGCCGGGTGCCCGCGACGGTCACCGTGCCGGCGTCCGGCCGGTCGAGCGCGGCGAGCAGGTTGAGCAGTGTGGACTTCCCGCTGCCGGAGGGGCCGAGTACCGCCACGCACTCGCCGGGCCGGACGGTCAGCGACACGTCGTGCAGCGCGGGCGGCCCCTCGCCGTAGCGGCGGGTCACCCCGCGTACGTCGATCACCGGATCGGTCATGTGTCGCCCCTTGCGGTCAGGCCGTCGACTGGACGCCGTGACGTTAGGGGCGGATCCGGAGGCCGGGCATCGGTCCCGCGACGCATCGCCGTACCGCCGGAGGTGGATCTTCGCCCGGGGTCATCCCTGCGATGTAGTCGCACTGCACACCGGGGCCGATGCCCCGGCCGGGCACCGGCGGCGAGAATGGACGCGTGAGAGGCATCGTGGCGACCGGGCCGCTGCCGAGGCCGGGCTGGCGGGCGCTGCTGCTCGACGCGGCGCTGGCGGGTGTGCTCGGGCTGGTGTGCTTCCAGGCCGCCACCGACGACGTCGGCGTCCCGCCCCCGCCGTTGCCGCCGCCGCTGCCGCTGCCCCCGTTGGCGGTCCCGCCGGAGGCGCAGCCGGCACAGCCCGGGTCGACGCTCGGGGCGCTGCTGCTGGTCTTCGTCATGTGCGCGCCGCTGGTGCTGCGCCGCCGGTATCCGCTCGCGGTGCTCTGGGCGACCATGGGCGCCGCGTCACTGGTGCTGGTGACCGACGGGGACCGGCAACCGGCCCTGTACCCGTGCGTGGTGCTGACCTGCCTCGTCGCCGTCTACAGCGCGGCGGCGCACAGCCCGTACCGGCTGCCGGCGCTGGCATCGGTCCCGGCGGTGGCGCTGCTCGCCCTGGGCCTGCGGGAGCTGATGCCGGTCACGGTGCCCGCGGCCAACCTGCCGTTCGTCGTGCTGGCCCCGCTGGTGGCCGCCGCGGGCGGCCATCACGTGTGGCGGCGACGAGCAGGTGAGGACCGGCGGCGGCTCACCGCCGAGGCCCGCGCCCACGAGCAGGCGCTGCGCGACGCGGTCGCCGGTGAACGGGCCCGCATCGCCCGGGAACTGCACGACGTCGTGACGCACCACGTCAGCGTGATGGTCATCCAGGCCGGCGCCGCCCGGACGGTGCTCGCCGCCGCTCCGGATCAGGCGCGGGAGGCGCTGCTCGCCGTCGAGTCGACCGGCCGGTCCGCGCTCACCGAGCTGCGGCACGTCATGGGCCTGCTGGCGGATTCCGAACCGGACGACCCGGAGGACCCGCAGCCCGGGATCGAGGGCCTGCCCGAGCTGATCGAACGCGTGCGTGACGCCGGCGTGCCGGTACGGCTGACCATCTCCGGCGAGCGCCGGCCGGTCACCTCCGGTGTCGGGCTGACCGCCTACCGGGTGGTGCAGGAGGCGTTGACGAACATGGTCCGGCACGCACCCGGCGCCGCGGGCACCGTCGTCGTCGAGTACGCGCCGGAGAGCCTGCGGATCGAGGTCGGCAACACCGAGCCCGGCGTCCCGGCCGCCATAGTGGGCTCGGGCGGGCGCGGCCTGATCGGGTTGCGGGAGCGCCTCGCCGTCTACGGTGGGACGTTGCGCGCCGGCGCCCGGCCGGGCGCCGGTTACCACGTCGAGGCGCTGATCCCGTGGGAGGCGACATGACGGTACGGGTGGTGGTCGCCGACGACCAGGCACTGGTCCGTACCGGATTCCGCATGATCCTCACGGCCGGTGGGGTGGACGTGGTGGCCGAGGCGGCGACGGGCGCGGAGGCGGTGGACGCGGTCCGCCGCACCAGGCCCGACGTGGTGCTCATGGACGTGCGCATGCCCGAGCTCGACGGTCTCGAGGCCACCCGCCGCATCCTCACCGGGGCCGTCGCGGCGCCCCGGATCATCATCCTCACCACGTTCGACCTGGACCAGTACGTCTACGCCGCGCTCGCCGCCGGGGCGAGCGGCTTCCTGCTCAAGGACGTGACGCCGGAACACCTGGTCGCGGCCGTACGCATGGTGCAGGACGGTGACGCGCTGCTCGCACCGGCCATCACCCGCCGGCTGGTGCGGCGCTTCGCCCGCCGCGACCCGGAGACGGCGGCGGTGCACCGCGACCTGGCCACGCTGACCCGTCGCGAGACGGAGGTCCTGCGCCTGCTGGCCGGCGGCCTGAGCAACGCCGAACTGGCGGAGGCGCTGCACCTGTCCGAGGCGACGGTGAAGACCCACGTCGCCCGCATCCTCGCCAAGCTCCGTCTGCGCGACCGGGTCCAGGCGGTGGTGGTCGCCTACGAGACGGGCCTCGTGAGTCCCGGTTCGCCGGAGGACTGACCGGTCCGGCGACGGCCGTCACGAGCTCAGGTGATCAGCAGCGCACCGACGACGATCAGCGGCACCGAGACGAACAGGAAGATGCCGACGCCGGTGAGCACCCGCCCGCCGCCGCCGTCCTCCCGCTCGGGCGCCAGACCGAAGGTCGAACGGGCCGGCAGCATGCCGATGCGGCTCAGCGTGAGGTCGCCGGTCATCCCGATCACGGCGCCGACGATCATGAACGCCACGCCCAGCCGGTGCGTGAAGTCGCCGCCGCCGACCGCCACCCAGATGCCGACCGCCGCCGCGATCACCACGGCGGCGATCAGGAAGAGCACCAGAGCCTCCCGCAGACCCCGCACCACAGTCGCCATGTGCGCCTCCCTCGAACTCGGGCCGTCCGTCCCGCGTCGTGGGACATTGTGCCGGGTCGATGCACTACGGCGCAGTCCCGCGTCGGGCCGGTCCGGCACGGTTATCCCCGGTCGAGCCCGGGTACCGGGTGCCGCATGGCGGAGTTGGGATCGCTCTGGATCGTCCGGCACGGCGAGAGCACGGCGAACGTGGCGGCCACGGCGGCCGAGACGTCCGGCGCCGAGCTGATCGACCTCACCCACCGGGACGCGGACGTGCCGCTGTCGCCGACCGGCGAGGAGCAGGCGCGGGCGACCGCCCGCTGGCTGGCCGGGCTGCCGGAGCCGAGGCGGCCGGACGTGGCGGTGGTGTCGCCGTACCTGCGGGCGGTGCGCACGGCCGAGCTGGCGCTCGGCGGCACCGGGATCCCGGCGAGCGTCGACGAGCGGCTGCGCGACCGGGAGCTGGGCGTCCTCGACGGGCTCACCGGCCACGGCGTGACCCGGCGCTACCCGGAGGAGGCGCAGCGGCGTACCCGGCTCGGCAAGTTCTACTACCGCCCGCCCGGCGGCGAGTCCTGGACCGACGTGGCGCTGCGGCTGCGGGCGCTGCTCGGCGACCTGCGCCGCGACCAAGAGGGGGGCCGGGTGCTGCTGTTCGGCCACGACGCGCTGGTCTTCCTGCTGCGCTACCTGGTGGAGGGGCTCACCGAGGCGGAGCTGATGGCGCTGACCCGCGAGCACGTGATCGCCAACTGCTCGGTCACCGCCTGGCACGCCGACGACGCCGGCCGGCTCGTGCCGGAGGTGTTCAACGACGTCGCCCACCTGCACCGGCAGGGAGCGAAGCCCACCAGGGAGGACGAGGTCAATGCCGAGCCGGTCTGACGTGATCACCCCCGCGCTGCTGCGGGACTGGGCGCTGCCGGTGCCCACCGGCGGCAAGGAGGCGCGCGGCACCGTGCTGGTGGTCGGCGGCTCCCGGTTCACCCCCGGCGCGGTGCTGCTGGCCGGGGTGGCAGCGCTGCGGGCCGGCGCCGGAGTGCTCCAGCTCGCCGCGGCCGAGTCGACTGCGGCGTCGCTGAGCATCCAGGTGCCCGAGGCGCTCGTGATCGGCCTGCCGGAGACCGGCGACGGCGCGGTCCGCGGCGACCCGGGCGACCTGCTCCGCGGCCTGGTCACGGAGGCCGACGTGGTGGCGGTCGGACCCGGCCTGACGGACATCGAGGCCACCGGGGAGCTGCTGCGCCTGGTCCTGGACGCGGCCGGCCGGGAGACCGCGCTGGTGCTCGACGCGTACGCGCTCGGCGCGCTCAGCCACGCGCCGGAGCTGCTGGCCGGGTCCGGCCGCAAGGCGGTGCTCACCCCCAACCTGACCGAGGCGCGGCACCTGCTGGGCCGCGATCCGGGCGACGACCTGGACGCCGAGGCGGTGGAACTGGCCGGCCGGTACGACGCGGTCGTCTCGCTGTACGGGCACATCGCGACGCCGGACGGCCGGGCCTGGCGGGAGGAGAGCGGGGACGCCGGGCTGGGCACCTCGGGCAGCGGCGACGTGCGGGCCGGGCTGCTCGCGGGTCTGCTCTCCCGGGGCGCCGACCCGGCGCAGGCGGCCTGCTGGGCGGCGTTCGCGCACGCGGTGAGCGGGCAGCGGCTGGTCCCCCGGTACGGGCGGATCGGCTTCCTCGCCCGGGAACTGCTCGACGAGATCCCCTACACGATCGCCACCGTCTGACGATCCACTTCACCGGGCTTGCGGCACGTGTAACACGCCGGGAGGCGGTGGCGCTGGTCCGGGCGAGGCCGGTACTTCGCCGTGCCTCCGCCCGGACCGCAGCCCGCTCAGGGGTGCGGTCCACCCGCACGAACCCCTGGGAGTCTGTGTGAACAACCTCCGTCGCAAGACACTCGCCGCGGCGTCGGCAGTGACGCTCGGCGCCGGGCTCGCCCTCGTCGGCGCCACGGCACCGGCCGCGGCCGTCGGACCGGAAACCTCTTACATCGTGCTCGCCCCGCAGGGCAACAGCACCGCCAAGGCCGCCGCCCGCGTGGCGGCCGCCGACGGCACCGTGGTGGCCGCGTACGACAAGA
Organism: Micromonospora sp. ATLC20; assembly: GCF_057196585.1. NCBI lineage: Bacteria > Bacillati > Actinomycetota > Actinomycetes > Micromonosporales > Micromonosporaceae > Micromonospora > Micromonospora sp. ATLC20. The sequence continues at coordinate 5,401 of NZ_JBXUOV010000161.1, read as the reverse complement.
TCGGTGTGCTCGTCGTGCGCTCGTCCGCCCCGGACTTCGCCACCCGGGTGGCGGGCGCCGGCGTCGAGTCGGTCGCCTCCACCGCCGGCCTGGGCACCGCCCTGGACGAGGGCGAGACGGTCGAGGTGCCGGCCGCCGCCGTCGCCGCGGCCACCGGCGACCCGACCGCCGAGCCGCTCTACAACCTGCAGTGGGACATGCCCCAGATCCGCGTCCCGCAGGCGCACGCCGTGACCGGCGGCAGCCCGTCGGTCGTGGTGGGTGTGCTGGACAGCGGCATCTCCAGCAGCCACCCGGACCTGGCGACCCAGATCGCCAAGGACAAGAGCGCCTCCTGTGTGGGCGGCGTACCGAACACCGCCGAGACCGCGTGGAACCCCACCACCAGCGACCACGGCACCCACGTGGCCGGCACCATCGCCGCCGCCGTCAACGGCGTCGGTGTCACCGGTGTCGCGCCGGGCGTGAAGGTCGCCGCCGTCAAGGTGGTTAACGACGACGGCTACATCTTCCCGGAGGCGGCCGTCTGCGGGTTCATGTGGGCCGCCGAGCACGGCATGCAGCTGACCAACAACAGCTACTACATCGACCCGTGGGAGCTGAACTGCCGCAACGACGCGCGTCAGCGCCCGGTGTGGAAGGCCGTGCAGCGGGCCCTGCGCTACTCGCAGTCCCAGGGCGTGCTGCACGTCGCGTCGGCAGGTAACTCGAACTACGACCTGGCCCACAAGATCACCGACACCGGCAGCCCGAACAACGGCACGCCGGAGGAGCGCGAGAACCTCACCAACGCCTGCCTCGACCTGCCGGCCGAGGCGCCGGGCGTGGTGACCGTCGCGGCCGTCGGCCCGACCGGGGAGAAGAGCTACTACTCCTCGTACGGCCAGGGCGTGATCGACGTGACCGCGCCGGGCGGCGACACCCGGTTCCGGACCCAGGGCGCCCGCTCGACGTCCGCCGACGGCATCCTGTCCACCACCTTCAACACCGCCACCCGCACCAACGGGTGGGGCTACAAGCAGGGCACCTCGATGTCCAGCCCGCACGCCACCGGCGTCGCGGCGCTGGCGCTGTCCGCGCACCCGGGCATGACCCCGGGCCAGCTGTCCTCGTTCCTGGAGCGCACGGCGATCGCGAAGTCCTGCCCGTCGGGCGTCTACAACCCGGTTCCGCTGATCCCGGCGGGCCCGAACGCGTACGACGCGACCTGCTCCGGCGGGAACCGCAACGGGTTCTACGGCGCCGGCGTCGTGGACGCGTACAACGCGGTGAAGTAACCGGCATCCGCGTGGACCGGGCCCGGCGATCACGCCGGGCCCGGTCTGTTTGTCCTGGTGGGGCGCCGGGTAGGGGGGCACCGTCAGCCGACCTAGGAGGTAACCGGTGTCCACCGATGCGATCGTCCTGCTCAAGGAGGACCACAAGGAGATCCGCCGCCTGTTCAAGGCCTTTCAGGAGGCCGAGGAGGGACCGGCGAGCAAGCGCGGGAAGATCGTCGGGCAGATCCTCGAAGCCCTCACGGTGCACACCTACCTCGAGAACGAGGTGATGTACCCGGAGGTCCGCGAGCTGGTGCCCGACGTCGAGGACGACGTCCTGGAGTCGTACGAGGAGCACCACGTCGCGGACGTGCTCTGCTTCGAGCTGTTCACGATGGACGCCGGCGACGAGCGGTACAACGCCAAGACGACGGTGCTGATCGAGAACGTGCTGCACCACATCGAGGAGGAGGAGCAGGAGTGGTTCCCGAAGGTCCGCGAGGCGCTCGGCCGTAACCAGCTCCAGGAGATCGGCCAGCGGATGCTCGACCTGCGCCCCAAGGCGCCGAAGACGCCGACCGCCCCGAAGGCGCTGAAGAAGTCCCTCGATGCCGTGGTCGCCTGACACCGGCACCGCGACGCGAGCGGGACCGCCCCTCCCTCGGGGCGGTCCCGTTCGCGTCGCGGGGTTCAGTCGCCGGGACGGGCGGCCCAACCTCGCAGGTCCCGGCCGGGCCGGTAGGATCGGCACGGGCCGTGACTGGCGCGTGGAGATGGAGCACCATCGGGGAGCGGCCTCGTCATGAGGACGCATGCCGAGCGCCTGGGCCTTCCGCACGTCACCTGGAGGTCGCATGTCGCGCAACGCCGAGTCCACCGCCTTCCGCAGCGCGCTGGAGGTCGTCCGCGGCGTCGAGCCGCGCGTGGCCGACGCCATCGCCGCGGAACTGGCCGACCAGCGCGAGTCGCTCAAGCTCATCGCCAGCGAGAACTACGCGTCCCCGGCGACGCTGCTGGCGATGGGCAACTGGTTCAGCGACAAGTACGCCGAGGGCACGGTCGGGCGCCGGTTCTACGCCGGCTGCCAGAACGTCGACACCGTCGAGGCGCTCGCCGCCGAGCACGCCCGGGAGCTGTTCGGCGCGTCCCACGCGTACGTGCAGCCGCACTCGGGCATCGACGCCAACCTGGTCGCGTTCTGGGCGATCCTGGCCGACCGGGTCGAGTCCCCCGCGCTGCGCAAGGCGCAGGCGCGGCAGGTGAACGACCTGACCGAGGCGGACTGGTTCGCGCTGCGCCGTGAGCTGGGCAACCAGCGGATGCTGGGCATGTCGCTTGACGCCGGCGGGCACCTCACCCACGGTTTCCGGCCGAACATCTCCGGCAAGATGTTCGACCAGCGCAGCTACGGCACCGACCCGGCCACCGGCCTGATCGACTACGACCGGGTGGCCGAGGCGGCCCGCGAGTTCAAGCCGCTGATCCTGGTCGCCGGTTACTCCGCGTACCCGCGGAAGGTCAACTTCCGGATCATGCGGGAGATCGCCGACTCGGTCGGCGCCACCTTCATGGTCGACATGGCCCACTTCGCCGGGCTGGTCGCCGGCAAGGTGTTCACCGGCGACTTCGACCCGGTGCCGCACGCGCACATCGTCACCACCACCACGCACAAGTCGCTGCGCGGCCCGCGCGGCGGCATGGTGCTCTGCGGGCCGGAGCTGGCCGACCAGGTCGACCGGGGCTGCCCGATGGTGCTCGGCGGGCCGCTGCCGCACGTGATGGCCGCCAAGGCGGTCGCGCTGGCCGAGGCGCGCCGCCCCGAATTCGCCGACTACGCCCAGCGGATCGTGGACAACGCGCAGGCGCTCGCCGACGGGCTGCTGCGCCGGGGCGCGACGCTTGTCACCGGCGGCACCGACAACCACCTGGTGCTCATCGACGTGTCCGGGTACGGCCTGACCGGCCGGCAGGCCGAGCAGGCGCTGCTGGACTCGGGCATCGTCACCAACCGCAACTCGGTGCCGCAGGACCCGAACGGCGCGTGGTACACCTCCGGCATCCGCATCGGCACCCCGGCGCTCACCACCCGCGGCCTCGGCGCAGCCGAGATGGACGCCACCGCCGAGCTGATCCACACCGTGCTCAGCCAGACCACGCCCGGCACCGGCCCGGACGGCGCCCCGTCGAAGGCGAAGTACGTGCTGGACCCGGCCGTCGCCGAGTCCGTCGGCAAGCAGGCCGCCGACCTGCTCACGCCGTTCCCGCTCTACCCCGCCGTGGACCTGACCTGACCTGACCTGATATGACGGCGGCGCCCCGGGAGAACGAGTCTCCCGGGGCGCCGGTGTGAACGGGTCAGCGCAGCGGGCGCTTCAGGTGGTAGCGGTGGACCTCGGTGCTGCCCTGCACGTTGTTCACGTCCTCGGCGGCGGAGACCAGTTCCCAGCCCTCCCGGCCGACCCGGTTGAGGTGCGCGATCGCGGTGTCGCCGTACGCGGTCACGTCGGTGCGTGACCCGTCCGGGCCGTACCACACGAACGAGACGTGGAAATTGCGACCCTGACCCTGATACCGACGAACGAGCAACGCGTACTCCCAGGCAACCATTCGTCCATTATCAACAGACGAAACGGCGTCAGGAAACACGCACGGTGCCGGAACCCTGACACTCCGGTATCGCACCACCGGTCATGGCGTCCGTGACCAGCGCGGCCAGCCGGTCCAGGCCCACATCGATCGACTCCGGTGTGACGGCGCTCACCGACAGCCGCAGCGCGTTCACCGGTGTGCCCGCGTCGTAGAAGTGCGCCATCGGCGTCCAGAGCACGCCGTACTCGCGCGCCGAACGGTGCAGCAGCGCGTCGTCGACAGCGAACGGCACGCTCACCACCACGAAGAACCCGCCCGCCGGCACCGTCCAGGTGACCGGCCCGCCGGCCGGGAAGCGCCGGGCCAGGCCGTCGGCGAGGTGGCGCAGGTTACGGGCGTACGCGGCCCGCTCCCTGGTGTTCGCGGCCACCAGCGAGCAGTCGTGCGCCAGCAGCGCGCCGCCGATCACCGCCTGGCTGATCGGCGACGTGTTCACCGTGACCATGCTCTTGATCTTCGCGAGGTGGTCGGCGAACGGAACCACGGTGCCGTCCGCCTCCCCCACCCGCTGATCGGCGACCACGTAGCCGACCCGGGCGCCTGGCAGGACGGTCTTGGCGAACGAGCCGAGGTAGACCACCCGGCGCGCGGTGTCAAGCGCCTTGAGGGTGGGCCGCCGCTCGGTGCCGTCGGCGGGGAACAGGCCGTACGGGTTGTCCTCGATCAGCAGCAGGTCCTCCTCGGCGGCCAGTTCCAGCAGCCGCCGCCGCTGCGCGGTGTCCATGCTGACGCCGGACGGGTTGGCGAAGTCGGGCATCACGTAGCAGCCCCGGGGCCGCAGCCCCTCGGCGCGGGCCCGGCGCACCCCGGCGCGCAGGTCGGCCAGGTCGACGCCGTCCGGTCCGCCGGCCACCGGGCGCACCGGCAGGTCGACCAGGCGGGCCGCGCCGGTGAGCCCGACGTACGTGGGCGCGACAGCGAACAGCACGTCGGCCGGGCCGGTCCGCAGCGCGCGCAGCACCAGGAACATCGCCTCCTGGCAGCCGACCGTCACCACCATCGACTCCGGGTCGACGGTGAGCCCCTCGTCCACGGCGAGGTGCCGGGCGATCAGGTGGTGCACGATCCCCTTGGTGCGCCCGTACTGCAACAGGGTCCGGTCCACGCCGGCCCGGTCCAGCCCGACGTCCTCGGCCAGATACCGGCGGAAGCGGTCCAGGTGCGTGTGCAGCACCGCGGAGTCGAAGAACTCCTCGTACGGCCGCCCGGCCGCCAGCGACACCGCGTCCGGGTAGTGCTGCGCCACCTCGTTGAGGAAGTTCATCGAGTTCAGCGCCGGGTCGCCGACGCTGCCGTGCAGCGCCGAGACGGCCAGGTCGACGGGTTCCACGTCAGCCTCCGATCCGGGTACGCAGCCGCCGGGCCGAGGCCGGGTCGGGGCAGCCGCTGAGGATGAGGGCGTCACGCAGTTCCGCCGCGAGCAGCGCCAGTGCCGCCTCGGCGCCGGCCCGGCCGCCCGCCGCGAGCGCCCAGAGCAGCGGCCGGCCCAGCAG
>NZ_JBXUOV010000160.1:0-13310 GCF_057196585.1 Micromonospora sp. ATLC20 | reverse complement strand
GGGCCGCGGTGCGCGCGCCTCGCCTCGCCGCCGGGCGGCCCCGGCTGCTGCGGCACGGCGCCCGGCTGTACGGGGTGGCGGCGACTGTCGACCCGCGCAACGGTCAGCTCGTGCTCTCCGTGGTGCCGGTGACTGTGGGTCAGCTCGTCGGGCGGCTGCGCCGGCGCGGCAGGCGCGGACCGGTAACGGCGCAGACGTCAGGGCGCGGCCCCGCCACGGCGCAGACGTCAGGGCGCGGCGCGGAAAACCTGCTCGGCCGGCATGGGCACCTGGAGGTAGGTGGTGCCGCGCAGGTCCAGCCAGGCCCGCTGCGGCGCGCGGACCAGCCGCACCATCACCCCGGAGCAGGCAGGGCAGCGCCCGACCAGGCCCGGGGCGTGCGAGTAGACGTGTAGCCCGGCCATCGGGCCGGTCGTCCCGCAGGTGTCGCAGCGCCCGGTGGTGGCGCTCAGGTCGACCGCGAACAACTCGCGCAGCGGGCCGTCGAGCATGTTGCCATCCACGTAGGACAGGTCGGTCATACGCCCTCCTCGGGTCTCAGCCGGTCGGGCCGAACCGTTCGGTCCGCACGCGCCGGGTCGGGTGACCCAGCCCCACCAGCAGGTCGGCCACGGTCTCCACGAATCCGGTGGGGCCGCACACGTAGCACAGCGGCTCCAGGTCGGGCGGCCAGCCGTGGCTGTTCACGTCGGCCAGACCGATCCGGTGCGGCTCGCCGCGCCAGCCCTCGGGCGCGGACCGGGTGTAGACGTACGCCACGTCGAGGCCCTGGTCGTCGCGGGCGCGGCGGCGCAGCTCGTCGGCGTAGATGACGTCGTCCGGGGTGCGCACCGAGTAGACGAGCCGGAACGGCGTGCGGCTGCCCGCGGCGCGGCGCGCGCGGATCATCGCCATCAGCGGCACCACGCCGGATCCGCCGCCGACCAGCAGCACCGGCGCGGTGTCGTCGCTACGCCAGACGAACCAGCCGCCGACCGGGCCGCGGACCTCCACCGGGTCGCCCTCGGCGTAGGTGTCGGTCAGGTACGGCGACACCTCGCCGTCGGGCACCCGCTGCACCGTCACCTCGATCCGCTCGCCGTCGGCGGGGCCGGCCAGCGAGTACGACCGGGCGGCCTGGTAGCCGTCCTCGGCGGTGAGGCGCAGGTCGACGTGCTGCCCGGGCAGGTGCCCGGGCCAGCCGGGCACGTCCAGCACCAGCGTCTGCGCGGTGGGTGTCTCGATCCGCCGCTCGACCAGCCGGGCGACCCGCCACATCAGCGGCGCGACGCGGCGGCCCTGCGCCTGCGCCGTCACCTCAGTCGCCCTGGTAGCGCTGCTCGCGCCACGGGTCGCCGTAGTCGTGGTAGCCGGCGGTCTCCCAGAAGCCGGGCCGGTCGTCGGCGAGCAGCCGGATGCCGTGCACCCACTTCGCCGACTTCCACAGGTACAGGTGCGGTACGAGCAGCCGCGCCGGTCCGCCGTGTTCGGCCGGCAGCGGCCCCCCGTCGTACGTGTGCACCACCCACGCCCGTCCGCCGCGCAGGTCGTCCAGCGGGAGGTTGGTGGTGTAGCCGCCGTACGAGTGCGCGAGCGCGTACCGGGCCTCGGTGTCGACGCCGTCGAGCAGCGTGTCCAGGGAGACGCCCTGCCAGGTGGTGCCGAGCTTGGACCAGCGGGTGACGCAGTGCAGGTCCACCGTCGGGGTGTCCTGCGGCAGGCCCATCATCTCGTCCCAGGACCAGCGGTACTCCGCGCCGGTCTCGCTGGTCAGCACGAACTCCCAGGTGTCCAGCGGCACGCGTGGCGTCGGGCCGGCCGAGAGCACCGGGAAGTCCTCGGTGAGGTACTGCCCCGGCGGCAGGTCGGGCGCGGACGTACGGGGCCGGCCCTGGAAGCCGGGCGAGACGATTCCCACCCGTCAGTCGTACCACCGCCGCTCCCGCCGGGGCAGGGGTTCCCACCGAGTCAGGCGGAACCTCCGCCCTGCACCTCGTGCACGACGGTGCGCTTGCCGTCGCCGCTGTTGCGGGTGGCCCGCAGGCTGGTGATGGTGACGATCACCAGGACGCCGATGATCACGCCGAGCGAGGCGAGCGTGGGGATCTCCGGTACGCCCTTCCAGATGCCGTGCGCCCAGTGCAGGCCGAGCTTGACGCCGATGAACGCCAGGATGGCGGCCAGGCCGTAGCTGAGGTGCACGAGGCGGCTGAGCGCGGCGTGCAGCACGAAGTACAGCGCCCGCAGCCCCAGCAGCGCGAACGCGTTGGTGGCGAAGACCAGGTACGGGTCCTCGGTGATGCCGTAGACGGCGGGCACCGAGTCGACGGCGAACACGATGTCCGTGGCCAGCACGGCGACCACGACCAGCGCGAACGGGGTGAGCGCCCGCCGGCCCGCCTGCCGGATGGTCATCCGGGTGCCGTGGTAGTCGTCGACCACCGGCATGATCTTGCGGAGCAGCCGGACCGACCGCATCTTGTTGATGTCGACCTCCTGCTCGTGCCCGGAGAGGGCGTCGCGCAGGAGCTTGACCGCGGTGGCGATCAGGATGAGCGCGAACAGTAGGAAGGCGAAGTCGAGCGTCTGAAGCGCGGCGGCGCCGAGCGCGATGAACACGCCGCGCAGCACCAGGGCGCCGGCGATGCCGTAGAGCAGCACCCGCTGGGCGAGCACGGCGGGCACCGCGAACGCGGCCAGCAGCAGCATGAAGACGAACAGGTTGTCGACCGAGAGGGACTTCTCGACCAGGTAACCGGTGAGGTACTCGACGCCCTGCTGGCTGCCGTACCGGGACCAGATCCAGGCGCCGAAGGCCAGCGGCAGGGCGATGTAGAAGGCCGACCAGCCCAGCGCCTCACGGATCGAGACCTCGTGCGGCTTCCTGGTGACCAGGAAGTCGAGCACCAGCAAAACGAGCACACCGACGATCGTCACGGCCCACAGCGTGGGCGTGCCGACAGACGACAACCCGGCCGCGGCCAGGGGCGACAATTCGGGCATGGAGCCTCCTCGAACACCGTGTCATGTTCGAGGTCTCCTTCACCCACGTTTTCGTGGGCAACCACCCGGGGCTCGCCTCGGCGGCTCGCCGTACTGACCGGAATGATTCGTGGGAAGTACTCCCCTCGCCTGCACAAGGCTAGGTCACCGCCGGACCGGACGCCAAGTCGGGACACGCATGATTGCCCTGGTCAACCACTGGGCGCCGGCGGAGGGCGTGGCGCCGGGTCACACCTGCCCCTATGGTGACGCGGGTGACCAACCAGGGACCACTGACCGGCGTACGGGTGATCGAGCTGGCCGGGATCGGCCCCGGTCCGTTCGCGGCGATGATGCTTGCCGACCTCGGCGCCGACGTGGTGCGCGTCGACCGGTCCGGCGGGGGCGGGTTCGGCGCCTTCCCCGGCGACCTGCTGAACCGCAACCGCCGCTCGATCGCCGTCGACCTGAAGCAGCCCGCGGGGCGTGGCCTGGTGCTCGACCTGGTCGCCGGGTCGGACGCGCTGGTGGAGGGCTTCCGGCCCGGGGTGACCGAACGACTCGGCCTCGGCCCGGACGCCTGCCTCGCCGCCAACCCCCGCCTGGTGTACGGGCGGATGACCGGCTGGGGACAGGACGGGCCGCTGGCGCAGCGCGCCGGGCACGACATCGACTACCTGGCGCTGACCGGCGCGCTGCACGGCGTGGGCCGCGCCGGGGAACGCCCGGTGCCGCCGATGAACCTGCTCGGCGACTACGGCGGCGGGGGCATGATGCTCGCGCTCGGCGTGGTCGCGGCGCTGTACGCGGTGCGCGGCGGCGCGCCCGGCCAGGTGGTCGACGCGGCCATCGTGGACGGCGTGTCGGTGCTCGCCACCCAGATCCACGCGCTGCGCGGCATCGGTCTGTGGCAGGACCCGCGCGGGGTGAACCTGCTCGACGGCGGCGCGCCGTTCTACGACACGTACGAGTGCGCCGACGGGCGTTACGTCGCGGTGGGTGCGCTGGAGCCGCAGTTCTACGCCGAACTGGTCCGGCTCACCGGTTTCCCGCTCGACGGCGACGACGCGCCGGACCGGGACGATCCGGCGAACTGGCCGGCGCTGCGGGCGGCCTGGGCGCGGCTGTTCCGCACCCGTACCCGCGACGAGTGGACGGAGCTGCTGGCCGGCACGGACGCCTGCGTGGCACCGGTGCTCGACTGGGCCGAGGCGCCGCAGCACCCGCACCTGCGGGCACGGGAGGTCTTCGTGGCGCCGGACGGCGTCACCCAGCCCGCTCCCGCGCCGCGCTTCTCGGCCACCCCGACGTCGGTCCGGCGGCCGCCGCCGTCGCCGGGCGAGCACACCGACGAGGTGCTGGCCGGCGCCGGGATCGACGCCGGCCGGATCGCCGCACTGCGCGACGCCGGTGTGATCGGCTGACCGGCCGCCGGTTCAGCGGCGCGCGGCGGCCGGGGCGAGGGCCGGTTCCACCATGTCCCGGTAGTCGCGGGGGAACTGCACCACGACGTCCTGGAACTCCCCGCCCCGGATCGCCTCGCGCAGCGTGACGAACACCGCACGTACGGCGTCCCGGGCGGTGTTCTCGTCGCAGTCCGCCCGGCGGGCGACCCGGGCGGCGAACTCGGCCGCGCCGAACCGTTCGGCAGCCTCGTCGCGCGGATAGGGCCGGAGCAGCCCCTGCAGTGGCTTGGGTAGCTGCGCGGCGAGGTCCAGCACCTCGCCGCCGGTCAGCCGCTCGGCGAGCGTCTCCAGCGTGGCCCCGGTGAGTGCGGCGGCCCGGTCCTCGCTCGTGCCGGTGAGCCGGGCGACCCGGCTCACGAAGGTCAGGTAGTGCATCCGTGGTACCCCCTTCGGTGCGCCCACCGCGGCTACCCGCGACGGCGCGCCGGAAACGGCGCCGGCCACCGGCGCGCGGCGACTGCGGGTTTTCCGCGCCTACGGGCGTGAGGGGCGGCGCGACGGGTAACCGCCGCCCGGTCATGACCCCGACTACTGCCACGAGGAGCCCGACCCATGGCGAGTTACACGGATGTCCTTGAGTACCTGTCCGCGCTTGACTACCCGGCCGGCAAGGACGACGTCATCCGCGAGGCGGAACGGGAGGGCGCGCCGCCGGACGTGTTGCGGGCGCTGCGTGCGCTGCCCCCGGTGGACTACGCCAACGGCACCGAGGTGGCCCGCTCGGCCGGCATCGACGCGGCGCCCGAGGTGAGCCCGTCGCAGCGCGCGGCGCAGGCCCGGGTCGACCACCCGCGCGTGTCGCAGCACCTGCGCGGCATCTGAGCACTGCGGCGGGCCGGCGGGCTACACGGCCGCCGGCCTCCGCGCGTGCGGACAAGGGCCGGTGTACGACTGTCGCGCGTGGGCGCTCCCCTGTGGACGCGCCCCGGACAGGCGAGCGCCCCGGGTCACGAACCGCGACCTGGGGCGCCACGCAGCACCTGTCCTGCGCGGTTCACGCCCGAACCGGGTCGCGACCACGCAGCGGTGAGATGTTCGCCCGAACCGGGCGGGCATCGCTGCCACGATCATCATACGACGCGACATCAGCCGAACGGGTGAGAATCGCGGAAGTGTGTCCGGGCGCACGCGTGCGCTCTGGCGGTCACCTCCGCGTACCGCCGCTCCAGGTCCACTCGCGCCAGCGCTCCGACCAGCCACGACAGTTGCTCCGACTCCCCGCTGCCGGTGAGTCCGGCGAGGTCGCGCGCGGTACGGCCCAGCCCGAGCCGCCGGGCCGCCGCGAGCGCCCGCCGGTCGGCCACCGGCGCCGCCTCACGCCACAGCGCCTGCGCCTCGCGCAGGAACAGGTCGCACACCTCGTCGTCCACTCCGGGCAGCGCGGTCAGCAGCCGGCGCTCCTCGCCCGGATCCTGGTGCGCGGCGGTCCGCAGCCGGCGCAGGTCGCCCCGGTACGTCTCGACGATCGTGCGGGCCAGGTCGCCGAGGGTGTCGGCGATCGCGGGCAGGTCACCGCGCAGCCCGGCGGCGCGCAGCACGCGTACCCGGTCCTCGTGGCGGGAGCGGGCCATCCGGGCCGCGGTGTCCCAGCCCGCGTCGCGCAGCGCGCCGGCCGCGTCGACGGCGCGGTGGAAGTCGCCCCGGCGGGCCAGCAGGACGGCCAGGTACAGCACCTGGAACAACTGGGCCGGGTTGTTCGTCACCCGGAACCCGAAGCACTCGGCGAACCCGCGGCCGTCTGCGGCGAGCCGGCGGGCGAGCCGCTTCTTGTCCGCGACGTCGCGCGGGACGGTGGTTGTCGGCATGCTGCCGACTACCCCGGCGACGGCGCGGCATTCGGGTACGACGGTCAGCCGCGGACGTCGCCGCCGCGATCACGGGCCTTGAGCCGGGTGGTGGGCAGCGCGGGCGCGGGCAGCGGCGGCGCCGCGTCGTCGGCGACCACGCCGAAGCGGCGGCCGGCCATCCAGTCCTCCCGGGCGGCCACCACCTCCTCGTGCGAGCGGCCGACGAAGTTCCACCACATCACCAGCGGCTCCTCGAACGGGGTGCCGCCGAGCAGCAGCAGCCGGGTGCCCGGCTCGGCGCGCAGCGTCAGCGCGTTCCGCCCGAGGCCCAGGTAGAGCAGCGCGCCGGGGGCCAGCGCCGTGCCGTCGCACTCGGCGGCGCCGGACATGGCCAGCAGCCCGTACTCGAAGTCCGGACGCAGCGGCAGCGTGGCCGGAGCCGGCCCGCGCACCTCGATCTGCGCGCCGACCAGCGGGGTGTGCACGACGGCGGGCGAGCGTTCCCCGCCGAGGTCGCCGACGAGCAGCGTGACGTCCAGCTCGCCGTCGCGGAAGCGGGGCAGGTCGGCGTGGTGGGCGAAGTCCGGGTCACCGGCGCGGGCCGGGTCGGGCAGCGCCACCCACAGCTGCACGCCGTGCATCAGGGGCGGGTGGACCAGCGGGGAGCGCTCGGAGTGCGCGATGCCGCGCCCGGAGGTCATCACGTTGAGCTGGCCCGGGCGGATGGGCTGGACGTTGCCGAGGCTGTCGCGGTGCAGGATCTCCCCGTCGAGCAGCCAGGTGACGGTCTGCAGCCCGGTGTGCGGGTGCGGCGGCACCTCCATGCCGGGCCGGTCGGCCACGTCGTCGGGCCCGAAGTGGTCGACGAAGCACCAGGCGCCGACCATCCGGCGCTGCCGCTGCGGCAGCAGCCGGCGCACAGTGGTGTAGCGGCCGAGCGGGACGTCGTGGCCGGGCAGCAGCACGCTGCCCGGGTCGGTCGGGCCGACGCCCGGTGGGAGCGTCTGCGCGGGCAGGGATTCGGTGCGGTCCACCGCCCGACTGTACGCTCACTCCGCGGTGACGCTCACCGCGTTGGCGCCCCCCACCAGGTCGAGGTAGAGCCGGTCGGCGGCCCGGTCCCAGCCCGGCGAGCTGACCAGGTCACCGGCGGCGATCCCGCCGCGACGCTCGTCGTACAGGGTCAGGGAGCCGGCGCCGGACGCCACCCGCACCCGGGCCGGCGGCCCGCCGGGCACGGTGACTGTCAGTTCGCTGACCCCGCCGGTCATCCGGACGATGAGCGAGCCGTCGAGCCGGGGCAGCAGCAGCCGGGTACGCGACGCGCCGCCGACCAGGTCGACCCCGGCGAGGCGGGTCTCACCCAGGTCGAGCCGCTGCTCGCTGACGCCGCCGATCAGCCGCAGCCGCCAGGTGACCCGGGAGTTGAGCACCACCTCCACGGCGGCCGGGCCGGGACGGCCGTTCTCCTCGATCCGCAGCCGGACCCGGTCGCCCACGAGCTGCGGGCGCGGGGTCACACCCGAGCCGTCCGGCGCGCCGATCCGGTACAGGTCGTCGCCGAGGTCGTCGGCCCGCAGCGTGAACCGGGTCAGCCCGTCGACCAGCTCGAACTGGGCGCGCTGCCGGTCGCCGCGGGGCGCGGCGAGCGTCTCAGCGCCGGCCACCTCGGCGGCACCGGCCCCGCCGGAGCCGCCACCGGGAGCGGGCGACGGCGGGGCGCCGCCGGAGAAGACCACGCCGAGCCGGGCCGGGTTGGACAGCGTCACCGCCACCGCCACCGCGCCGAGCACCACCACGAGCACCGCCGCCGCCGCGAGCAGCCGGGCTCCGCCGGACCAGCGGGGCCGGGCCAGGCCGGGGTCGTCCTCGGATGCGGTCATGGTCGTCCCCTCTCGCCGGTCCCCATCGGGTCATACGTCCGTGTCGGCGTCCCGGTTCATTCCCCCTGCGGTCCGTTCCCGCACCTTGCCGGCGCAGGCGGCCAGCACGGCCTGCGCGTCCAGGCCGAGGCTCTCGATCGCGACGAGCGCGGTGAACGCCACGTCGGCGAGTTCGGCGGCGACCTCCTCGCGGGTGTGCGTCACCCCCTTGCGCGGGTTCTGCCCGAGCAGCCCTATCCAGGCCGCCGCGACCTCGCCGGCCTCCTCGCCGATCTTGAGGATGCGACAGGTCAGTTCGGTGTCGCCGCGGCCGTTCGCGGCGTCGAGCCAGGCGCGCGCGTCCCGCGCCGTCGTCCAGATGGTGGCGTCCACGCCGACCAGTGAACCCCACCCCGCGCACCGTTCGTATCCTGGGGCGACGCAGGCCAGGGGGCCCGCGTCCCAGGCGAGAGGAGGTGCCCGTGATGCCGGAGACCGTCGAGTCGGTGTTCGCCGGCGTGGTCGCCCGGAACCCGGGAGAGCCCGAGTTCCACCAGGCGGTCCGCGAGGTGCTGGAGAGCATCGGTCCGGCCCTGGCCCGGCATCCGGAGTACGCCGAGGTGGTCGAACGCGTCTGCGAGCCGGAACGGCAGGTCATCTTCCGCGTGCCGTGGGAGGACGACCGGGGCCGGGTACGGGTCAACCGCGGCTTCCGGGTGGAGTTCAACAGCGCGCTCGGCCCGTTCAAGGGCGGTCTGCGGTTCCACCCGTCGGTCTACCTGGGCATCGTGAAGTTCCTCGGGTTCGAGCAGATCTTCAAGAACGCGCTGACCGGGCTGTCCATCGGTGGCGGCAAGGGCGGCGCGGACTTCGACCCGAAGGGCCGCTCCGACCGCGAGGTGATGCGGTTCTGCCAGAGCTTCATGACCGAGCTGTACCGGCACATCGGCCCGCAGACCGACGTGCCGGCCGGTGACATCGGGGTGGGCGGCCGGGAGATCGGCTACCTGTTCGGGCAGTACAAGCGGATCACCAACCGGTACGACGCGGGAGTGCTCACCGGCAAGGGCCTGGCGTACGGGGGCGCGCAGGTGCGCCGGGAGGCGACCGGGTACGGGGCGGTGTTCTTCGCCGACGAGATGCTCCGCCAGGCCGGGGACAGCCTGGAGGGCAAGCGGGTGGTGGTGTCCGGCTCCGGCAACGTGGCCATCTATGCGATCGAGAAGGTGCACCAGCTCGGCGGCACGGTGGTGGCGTGCTCGGACTCCGGCGGCTACGTGGTCGACGAGAAGGGCATCGACCTGGCGTTGCTGCGCGAGCTGAAGGAGCAGCGCCGGGGCCGGCTGGCCGAGTACGCGGAGCACGCGCGCAACGCCGTGGCGGTCGCTGACCGCAACGTGTGGGAGGTGCCCTGCGACCTGGCGCTGCCCTGCGCCACGCAGAACGAGATCGGCGGCGCGGAGGCGGCCGCGCTGGTCGCCGGCGGCTGCGTCGCGGTGGTGGAGGGGGCGAACATGCCCACCACGCCGGAGGCGGTGCGGATCCTCGGCCGGGCCGGGGTGCGGTTCGCCCCGGGTAAGGCCGCAAACGCCGGCGGCGTGGCGGTGAGCGGGCTGGAGATGCAGCAGAACGCCAGCCGCGACACGTGGACGTTCGGCGAGTCGGAGCAGCGGCTGCGCGAGATCATGCGGGACGTGCACGACAGGTGCTGGGCGACCGCCGAGGAGTTCGGCCTGCCCGGCGACTACGTGGCCGGGGCGAACATCCAGGGGTTCCGGCGGGTGGCCGAGGCGATGCTGGCGCACGGCCTGGTGTGAGCGGGCGGCGGGACGGACGCTGACGGCGTGGTCAGTCAGTCATTGACAGCCCTCGACGCCCGGCCTAGGTTCAGGACGCTACCGGCCGGTAGGCATCCGTCCCGCGTCGTCACCCCCGTCCCGGGGTGGCACCCGTCCCCGGGGAGCAGCGATGCAGCCCTCACCCGTCCGCCGCCGGCTGCTCGCCCTCGGCGCGGCCCTCGCGCTGACGCTCGGCCTCACCGGCGCTGCCCCCGCCGCCGCCACCGGCCGCGACGACGGCAGCGGCCCGCTGCCCGGCTACACCGTCGTCAACCCGCCGCTGCCGCCACTGGTCGTGAACGGCGCCGCCACCACCGTGCGGCAGGGCGTGCACGCCAACGCCGGGTACGTCATCGAGATCCCGGCGCGCTGGAACGGCGAGCTGGTGATGTGGGCGCACGGCTACCGCGGCCAGGGCACCGAGCTGTCGCCCGAGCCGCCCGGCTTCGACCTGCGGCAGCGCCTGGTGGCACAGGGGTACGCGTGGGCGTCGTCGTCGTACGACCGCAACGGCTACGACGTGCGCTCCGGCGTACGCGGCACCCGCGCCCTGGCCGACCTGTTCAGCCGTACCGTCCGGCGCCCGCACCGGGTACTGATCGCCGGGGTGTCGATGGGCGGTCACGTCATCGGCCGGTCGCTGGAGCAGTACCCGGGCTTCTACGCCGGGGCGCTGCCGATGTGCGGGGTGCTCGGCGACCAGGAGCTGTTCGACTTCTTCCTGGACTACAACCTGGTGGCGCAGGCGCTGGCCGGGGTGCGCGCGTACCCGACGCCGCCCGACTACCTGACCTCGGCGGTGCCCCGGATCCAGGTCACGCTCGGCCTGGCCGGGCTGACCCCGGGCGGCCCGGACACCACGAACGCGCTCGGCAAGCAGCTGCGCGCGGTCACCGTGGAACGCTCCGGCGGGCCGCGGCCCGGCGCCGACGCCGCGTTCGCGGTGTGGAAGGACTTCCTGTTCGGCATCGCGGTCAGCGAGGCGGACGGCTCCCCCGCCCGGCGGCCCGGTCAGCTCGCCACGAACCTGTTCACCAGGTACGCGCCGAACCAGCCGGTGAACCTCGACGCGACGGTGCAGCGGGTCGCGCCGGAGAACCTGCGCCAGCGGCTCTCGCCCGGTCTGACCGAGGTGCCCCGGATCGCCGGGCGGCCCACCGCGCCGGTGCTCAGCCTGCACGGGCTCGGTGACCTGTTCGTGCCGTTCGGCATGGAGCAGGCGTACGCCCGGGACGTGGCCCGGCACGGCCGGTCCCGGCTGCTGGTGCAGCGGGCCGTGCGCACCGCGCAGCACTGCGAGTTCAGCCCGGCCGAGGCCGGTGCCGCGTGGGACGACCTGGTCCGCTGGGTGCGTACCGGGAAGCGGCCGGCCGGTGACGCGGTCACCGACCGGCGCGCGGTGGCGGCGCCGGACTTCGGCTGCCGGTTCAGCGACCGGGCCGCCCGGGCCGCCGGCGTCGGCACCCGCCTGCTCTACCCGCCGTGCTGAGCGTGCCTCAGTCCTCCGCCCGGGAGTACCAGCCGCCCCGGTAGACGGTGCCCTGCGGGGTCGGCTGCGGCTCCGGCGGCGACTCCGCCTCCTGCGGCGCGGCCCCGGCGGTGCGGCGGGAGCGGCGGACCCGGCTGACCACGAACCAGCAGGCACCGGCCAGCACGGCCACGATGACGACCTTCTGGAACGTGCCCGCGTACGCCTCGACCACGTGCCACTGCTCGCCCAGCAGGTAACCGGCGAGCACGAACGTGGTGTTCCAGATCAGACTGCCCAGCGCGGTGTAGAGCAGGAACACCGGCACCGGCATCCGTTCCACCCCGGCCGGGATGGAGATGAGACTGCGGAAGATCGGAATCATCCGGCCGAAGAACAC
This sequence comes from Micromonospora sp. ATLC20, assembly GCF_057196585.1. Classification (NCBI taxonomy): domain Bacteria; kingdom Bacillati; phylum Actinomycetota; class Actinomycetes; order Micromonosporales; family Micromonosporaceae; genus Micromonospora; species Micromonospora sp. ATLC20. Next base: position 1,528 of record NZ_JBXUOV010000160.1, on the reverse strand, counting down.
CGCCTTGACGCCGTGGCGCAGGAACCACGCCTCGGTGCGGTCCACGTCCTCCAGCTTGATCAGCGGCAGCCGCGCGGCCAGCGCGCGCATCCGGTCCCGCCCGAGGGCCGCGCCGATGTAGTACAGCGCCAGCGCGCCCACGATCGACCCGAGCGTGGTCCAGACGATCGCGCCGACCAGGCTCATCTTGCCCTGGCTCGCGGTGAAGCCGGCCAGCGGCAGGATCACCTCGCTGGGGATGGGCGGGAACAGGTTCTCCAGCGCCACCGCGAGGCCGGCGCCCGGGCCACCGAGCCGTTCCATCAGGCCGGTGACCCATCCGGTCACCCCGTCGCCGGACGGTTCCGCGGCCCGCGCGGTGCTCACCCGGGGGACGGCGAGCAGCTGTGCGTTTCCGATCATCGGACCAACGTTACGGGGCGAAGCCGCGGACGACCACGCGTGATGGAAACCATTATCGTGTACGCCATGCGTACGCCGCTGCGGATCGCCGTCGCCCAGCCGTTGACCCGCTCTTACGACGTCGAGGGCAACGCCGCCCGGCACGCCGACGCGGTGCGCGCCGCCGGAGCCCGCGTGGTGGTCTTCCCGGAGATGTCCCTGACCGGGTACGAGCTGACCGCCGCGCCGCTGGACCCGGCCGACCCGAGGCTCGCGGCGCTGCGGGCGGCCTGCGCCGAGACCGGCACACTGGCGCTGGCCGGGGCGCCGGTGCCCGGCCCGCACATCGGGGTGCTCGCGGTCGACGCCGAGGGCGTGCGGGTCGCGTACCGGAAGATGTTCCTGGGTGGCGCGGAGCCGCGGCACATGCGGCCGGGCCGGGAGCCGGCGGTGCTCGATGTGGACGGCTGGCGGCTGGGCCTGGCGGTGTGCAAGGACACCGGCACGCCGGAGCACGCGGCGGCGACGGTGACGCTCTGCGCGGACGCCTACCTGGCCGGGGTGCTGGAGTCGGCGGACGACGCGGCGGTGCCCGAGGAACGCGCCCGCCGGGTCGCCGCCGCGCACGGCGTGTGGGTGGTGACGGCGAGTTTCGCCGGCTCGACCGGAGGCGGGTACGCGCGGGCCGCGGGGGGCTCGGGGATCTGGTCGCCGGACGGCGAGCCGGTGGCCCGGGCCGGTACGGGCACCGGCGAGGTGGTCGCCGCCACGCTGCGGTGACGGTCAGCCCTCGTCGGCGCCGCCGCGCAGCCGCTCGTAGCCGTCGAGCAGCTTGCGCAGTGCGGTGGCGGTGACCGGGTCGATCTTCTCGTCCTCGGCCGCGTCGTCGATCTTCTCGCGCAGGTCCTCGACCCGCTTGCTCCGGTCCTTCGGCTTGCCCCGGTCCAGCTCGGCGGCCTTCTTGCGCAGGTCGTCGGCGGTCTTGCGGTCGACCAGCCCGATCGACTCGGCCCGGTCGATCAGCTCACCGAACCGGTCGCCGAGCTGACGCAGCGTCACCGGCTCGGGCACCGTCGACGGCGGCGCGGCACTGCTGGGCTCCGGGGCGGGCGGCTCGGCGGCGCCGGTCGACGGGCCGGCGGTGGGC
>NZ_JBXUOV010000159.1:0-13416 GCF_057196585.1 Micromonospora sp. ATLC20 | reverse complement strand
GTCCGGCCCGGCGCTCGGGCGCCGCGCATCGACGTGCTCGGCCTGCGCAGCGCGCAGGCCGTCCTGCTGCACGACTACTGGCGCGCCCACCCGGGCGTCGACCTCGACGTGGTGACGCTGCGGGTCGACGACCCCCGGCAGGTCGCCGCCGCCGTCCGGGCCGGCGACGTCGACGCCGCGTTCCGCACCGTCACCGACCCGGCCGCGCTGCCGCCCGAGGTACTGATGGTCCGCGCCTTCGACTCGCCGCTGCAACTGCTCGCCGGTCCCCGGCACCCGCTCGCGTCCGCGCCCACGCTCACGCCGTCCGAGCTGCGCGGACACCGGCTGCGGGTGCCGGGCATCGTGCCCGGAAGCGAGTGGGGCGAGTTCTACGAGCAACTCGCCGACGCCTTCGACCTGTGGGTGGACGCGACCGGGCCGAACTTCGGCACCGAGGTGCTCCTCGACGAGCTCGCGGACTCCGCGGACGTGGCGACGCTCGTCGGCGCCCGGGACCGCTACCTCTGGCCCGCCGGCCACGACCTGCGCCGCATCCCGATCACGGATCCGGGGCTCGCGTACCCGATCAACCTCATGCTGCCCCGGACCGGTCCGCACCCGGGGCTGCGGCCGGTGATCCGCCACTTCGCGGGCCTGCCGCCGCTGCCCGGGCCGGTCTGGCGGCCCGCCTGGCCCGGGTGATCAGGGCTGCGACGTTCGCCGCGCCAGGTGGACCGTGACGTCCGAGGTGACCTCGACCGTGCCGGGCAGCACGTCCCGGACGCGGCGGAACACCTGCTCACGGACATGCGGCGGCAGTTCGAGATAGGCCGAGACGGTCGACAGGAGACCGACGTAGTCGTCGGCGCTCATCGTGATCCGCCGCGCGATCTCCGACTGGCGTACGTCGGTGAACCACTCGGACGCGCGCAGCTCCGTGCCGGGCCACTGCATGCCGGCCTCCGGCGGCGTCCCGTCCGGCGACGGGATCTCGTCGTCGGCGAGGAACTCGGACCGGGCCGCGGCCACCGCGTCGCGCACCGCCGGGTCGGCCGGCCGCAGCGGCCCGCCGAACGACGCGAACACACCACCGGGCGCGAGCAGCCCGGCGATCCGCTCCCACCGCCGGTCCGGGTCGGTCCAGTGCAGCGCCGCTGCCGCGTACACCAGGTCGTGGCGCTCGACGGCGCGCAACTGCTCGAACGCGGCCTGCCGGACCCGCACGTCGGCCGGGACGTGCCGGCGCAGTTCGGCGAGCATCGCGGAATCCGGGTCGGTGGCGGTGACCGCGATGCCGCGCCGCGCGAACAGCCGGGTGGCCTTGCCGGTCCCGGCGCCGATCTCCAGTGCGGTCCGGACCGGCCGGTCCGCGTACGCCAGCACCAGGTCGGCCAGCTCCTCGGGGTAGCCGGGCCGGAACCGTTCGTACGCCTGCGCTGCCGCCCCGAAGCTCAACGCGCGATCCGGCATGCCGGTCATCCTTCCACGATCGGTCCTTCGTTCGCGGCTATCGTGCGCGGTGTGGGCGAACCCGGCTGGCTGGACGACACCCGCACCTCCTACGACACGGTGGCGTCCAGTTACGCCGACCTGCTGCGCGACGCCCTGGCGAACGAGCCGTTCCAGCGCGGCATCCTCGCGCTCTTCGCCGAACTGGTCCGGGTGCGGGGGAGCGGGCCGGTCGCGGACATCGGCTGCGGACCGGGCCGGATCACCCGGCATCTCCACGATCTGGGCTTGAGCGCGTTCGGCATCGACCTGTCACCGGCGATGATCGACCTGGCGCGGCGCGACCACCCGGGCCTCCGCTTCGAGGTGGGTTCGATGACCCGCCTCGACCTCACCGACGGGTGCCTGACGGGTTTGCTCGCCTGGTTCTCGCTGATCCACGTCCCGGACGGTGAGATGCCCGCCGTCCTCGCCGGATTCCACCGGGTGCTGCGGCCCGGCGGCGTCGTGCTGCTCGGATTCCACGCCGGTGACGGCAGCCGGCTCAAGACACAGGGGTACGGCGGGCACCCGATGCGCGTCCACGTGTACCGCCGTCCACCGGGGCGGGTCGCGGCCTGGCTGACCGACGCCGGCTTCACCGTCGAGGCCGAGATGACGCATCACCCCGCCCCGGACGTCGAAGGCGGCTTCGTCTTCGCCCACAGTTGAGATCAGGCCCTCGCCCTACGCTTCCGGATCCCCGGTCACGTGCGCGGCGACGGCGTCGGCCACGTGCTCGGGCGGGGGAGAGGCGTCGATCAGGTGGGCGTCGGTCACCGACGCGAACGTGTCCAGCGCCCGGGCGACGTGGTCGTGCCGCCAGCCGCGCGCGCCGGCCTCGATCTGGTCGGCGTCGATGCGGGCACGCAGCCGGTCCTCGGGGAGCGTGAGCACGACCTCGCGGACGTCGATGCCGCAGGCGCGGATGCCGCCGAGGATCTCCGCCCGGTACGCCGGAAGGAGAAGGCTCATCGGCACGATCCAGACGCCCGCGTGGTGCCGGTCCAGCCCGGTGACCGTCTGCACGACGAGGTGACGCCACAGGGGCAGGTCCTGGAAGTCGCCGGTCGGCGGGGTGACGAACGCGGTGAGCATCGAGCCGAGGAACTCCGGGTCGAACAGCCGCGCGTCCGGAAGCGACTCCGTGAGCAGCCGCGCGGTGGTCGTCTTGCCGACACCGAACGCGCCGTTGATCCAGACGATCACGCGATCATGATGCCATCACGCGGCGAAGTCGACGCCGGCGAGCGGCACGCCCCGGTACGCGGCGAGGCGCTCGGCCTCCGCGACGACCGCGTCGCGGGTGCTGCCGGTGAGCTTTCGCCACGGCTGGACCGCGACGGTGAACGACCGGCCGGACTTGCGGGGCCGCCAGGTGCCGGCCAGCTCACCGTCGGCCAGCACGGCGCCGGGGCGGCCCAGCACCGGCCACAGTTCCTTCGCGCGGGCCGCGTCGGGCACGAGCGTCGCCCGGTCCTTCGCCTGGAGGAAAAGGTCGAACGGCCCGAGCAGGCGGGTCGCCGTGGCGTCTGCCGACGCCAGCGCCGCCTCGTCGGCGGCCAGGACCCAGCGCGTCTCGCCGTCGACGCTCACCTCGACCGCGTCGTGCGGCCAGCGGGCCTTGACCTCCTTGACCGGGGCGTCGAGGTAGTCGGCGACATGCTTGGGCGTGGCCGGGCCGAGCAGCCGCAGGTAGGCGCGGATGAGCTCGAACCGGTCGCCGGGTGCGGCGGCCGGACGGAAGCCGCGGATGCGTTCCAGGATCGGCGGCGACGTGTCGAGCCGCAGCTCCAGCCCGGCGCGCACGGCGGCCAGCCGGAACGGCATCTCGTAGAGATGGATCGCGTCGCACGGCCGGCAGTGACGCAGGTAGGGCTCGGGCATCACCTCGGCGAGCCCCCCGGAGACCGCGCCCTTGACCGTCGGCGTGCGGACGATCTCCCGCATCCGCGCGGCCACCTCGTCGAGCGCGGCGACGATGCCGATGCCGGCGGCCTTGAGCGGCTTCGCCGCGTCGTAGATGCGCTTGCCCGCGTCGGCGTCGGAGAACGGCTCGACCGCGGCGGCCACCGCGCCCACGTCGGCGCGGCGGTAGAGGTGTGGGGCGCCGCGTACGGTCCAGAGCAGAGCCACGTCGTCGCCGGTCAGCGGGGCCACGTCGACGCCGCGCGTGGCGAGCGCCCACCGGCCTCCGTCGGGGCCGGTGTCCTGAACGCCGATGTCGAGCACCGCGGTGTCGGCGAGCGAGCCCTCGGCCCGGTCGAGCTGCTGGGCGCGCACGCGGAAAGCCATCACCTGACGCCTGTCGGTCATCGACACAGCGTAGGCGGCAGCACCGACACGTCCGGCGCGGAGCGCCGACCGGCGTGGCCGCGTGCCGTCAGCGGGCGGCGCGCGGCGCGGGGTCAGTCCGCCGGTCCGGGCCGGAGCGCTTGAGCAGGAACACGCCGCCGCCGATGAACAGGACGCTGAGCACGATCCCGACCAGGTTGCCGTCGGCAAGCGTGGCGAAGATGCCGAGCAGGCCCAGGATGACGGCGACGCCGCCGACCAGGCGCATGAGGTAACGACCGACTGACTTGCCCCGTGAATCCACCATGGACGCCCGCCTACCCCCGCCGCCACGCCGGCAAACGGGCGGAATCGGGTCAGCGAGCCGCGAGCAGCCGTTCGCGGACCTCGCGGCGCAGGATCTTTCCGATCTGGGAGTACGGCAGTTCGTCGACCACAACGACCCGGCGGGGCACCTTGTAGCCGGCCAGATGGGTGCGGCACGAGGTCCGGATCGCCTCCGGGGTGACGGCCACCGCCGGGTCGACCACCACCGCGGCGACGACCTCCTCGCCGTCGTCGGTGGGCATGCCCACGGCGGCGGCCTCGCGTACGCCGGGGACGCGGCGCAGCGCCTCCTCCACCTCGGACGGGTAGACGTTGAAGCCGCCGGTGATGATCAGCTCCTTGATCCGGTCGACCACCGTGACGAAGCCGTCGGCGTCCATGGTGACGATGTCTCCGGTACGCATCCAGCCGCCCGGCAGCAGCACCTTGGCCGTCTCCTCGGGCCGGTGCCAGTAGCCGGAGAACACCTGCGGCCCGCGGACCAGCAGCTCACCGGCCTCGCCCGGGGAGCGGTCCCGGGACGGGGCCTCCGGGTCGACGATGCGCACGTCGGTGGAGGGGAACGGCACGCCCACGGTGCCGGGCCGGCGGCTCGGCGCGACCGGGTTGCCCACGGTGATCGGGGACGTCTCGGTCATCCCGTACCCCTCGACCAGCAGGCCGCCGGTCACCTGCTCCCACAGCTCCACGGTGGCCGGTGGCAGCGACATCGCGCCGGAGATCGCGTACCGGATGGAGGTGAGGTCGACGCCACGCTCGCGGGCGGCGGTGGCCAGCTTCGCGTAGACCGGCGGCACCGCGGGCAGGAACGTCGGCGGGCGGCGGCGGACCGCGTCGAGCACCTGGTCGGCGTCGAAACGGGGGAACAGCACCAGTGTGGCCCCGATGCTGACGGCGAAGGTCAGGCAGAGCGTCAGCCCGTAGGCGTGGAACAGCGGCAGCACCGCGTACACGGTCTCCTCGCCGTCGCGCAGGCCGGGCACCCAGGCCCGGCCCTGCGCGGCGTTGGCGCGCAGGTTGCGGTGGGTCAGCACCGCACCCTTCGGCTCGCCGGTGGTGCCACCTGTGTACTGGAGCAGCGCCACGTCCCCGGCCTCGGGCGCGGGATGCCCGGCGGGCAGCGGCCCGGCGGCGGCGACCAGCTCCGACCAGGGCAGCGCGCCGGGCGCGGGGGCGGTCATCGCGGCCCGCGCGGCGCGGACCTTCGGCAGCGGTACCCGCAGCGCCCACCGCTTGAGCCGCGGCAGCGCCGCGGTCAGGTCGACCGACACCACGGTACGCACGGCGCCGCGTCCCGCCACCAGCGGCGCGACCTTGTCCCACACGATCGCGACCGTCGCGCCGTGGTCGGTGAGCTGGCGGTCCAGTTCGTCGGCGGTGTAGAGCGGGTTGTGCTCGACGACCACCGCGCCGAGGCGCAGCACGGCGTAGAACGCGACCACGTGCTGCGGGCAGTTCGGCAGCACCAGCGCCACCCGGTCGCCCGGGCCGACGCCGAGCCGGCGCAGCGCCTCGGCGGCGCGGGCCACCTGGTCGGCCAGCTCGGTGAACGTGGTGGTGGCGCCGTAGAAGTCGAGCGCGACCCGGGGCCCGAACCGTCCGGCCGCCTCGGTGAGCAGGTCGACGAGCGAGCCGTCCGGCTCGGCGATCTCGGCCGGGACCCCGGGTGCGTAGCTGCGGGTCCAGGGTCGCTGGGCGGTCGCGTCCATCGCCGTTACTCCTCGTCGCGCGGATGACGACCCCAGCCTAACGTGACCGGGCGGTAACCTACGCTGACGTAGGTTGCCGGGTAGGTCACACCCGCGCAGGTCAGCGACGGCGGGTCGAATGCTGGTGCACCACCCGCCGGCCCTTCATGATCCCGAAGACGATGACCGCGGCGAGCGCGATCACGCCGATGACGACGAGCCAGCGGACCGCCTCCAGCAGCAGCCCGAGCAGGATGAGCACACCGGCGACCACGCCGACCACCCAGAGCAAAGCGCGCATGTCCCAGCCTCCCGTCGTACGGTGGGCAGTGCGCTTTCCCGCTGCTCGTGCGGCCATGCGCCGCCCGGTGGATCAGTGCCGGGCCACGTACACGGTGTTCGCCGCCTCCCGGCCCTGCAACGGGTTCGGGAACCGGACGACGTGCGCCACCGAGGTCGGGAACACCTCGGTGAGCGTGCGCTGGAACGCCGGATCCGGCGGATCGTTAGACCACAGCGCGAAGACGCCCTCCGGGTGCAGCAGCGCGGCCAGCCGCCGCAGCCCGTCGACCGTGTAGAACGGGGCGTGGCTGGGGTGCAGCACCTGGCGGGGGGAGTGGTCCACGTCCAGCAGCACCGCGTGGAAGCGGCGGCCGGGCTCGTCCGGGTCGAGACCGTCGCCGGCCACAGCGGCGAAGAAGTCCGCCCGGACGAACCGGGTACGCGGATCGGTGGCCAGGCCGGCGGCGAACGGCAGCAGAGCCCGCCGGTGCCAGTCGATCACGTCCTCGATCGCCTCGACCACCACCAGTGAGCGCACCCGGGGATCCTCCAGCGCGGTACGCGCGGTGTAGCCGAGGCCGAGCCCGCCGACCACCACGTCCAGCGCGTCACCGGTGAGCGGGGCCAGCCCGAGCCGGGCCAGTTCGATCTCCGCGACCGGGAAGGCGCTGGACATGAGGTACTCGTCGTCGAGCTTCACCTCGTACACCTCGGAGTCCAGTGCCGGGTCACGGCGCCGCCGCAGGCTGATCTCGCCGATCGGCGTCTCCCGCCAGGCCAGTTCCTCGAAACGCGCGCCCACCCGGTGTCCTCTCCGCTGATCCGTCCCCGGATGCTACCGGCCGGTCCCGGCCCGGCCCGGCGAAACGGCGGCGGACGGCGGTCAGTCGGCGGGGCGGGTGGCGACCACCACGGTGTCCAGCGCGTCGACGGTCCCGCCGTCGGTGCCCGGGACCGGCCGGCGGGTCGTCTCGGCCCGCTGCACGCGCAGCCCGGCCAGCCCGTCGACCACCGACTCCGGCGTGAGCAGCACGTCCGGGTCCTGCGGGCCGCCGATGCCGCCGGAGAGGTTGGCCAGGTCGTGGCCCACCACCACGAGCGTGCCGCCGGGGCGCAGCGCGGACTTCGCCGCGGCGAGCACCCCGGCGAACTCCGGCGCGGGCAGGTGCAGGTAGCTGATCAGCACCAGGTCGTAGCTGTTCGGCACGGGCCGGTACGCGGTCACGTCCGCGACCCGCCAGTCGACTGTGACGCCCCGCGCGGCGGCCAGTTCCCGCCCCCGGTCGACGGCGACCGCGGAGAAGTCCACCGCGTTGACCCGCCAGCCCTGACCGGCCAGCCAGACCGCGTTGCGGCCCTCGCCGGCGGCGATGTCCAGCGCTGACCCGGGAGTCAGCCCGGTGACCGACTCGACCACGAAACGGTTGGGCTCAGCGCTCCACACCAGTCCGGGCGTGTCGGCGTACCGGCTGTCCCAGGCGCTGCTGTCCACTGTGTTCCCTCCTCCGGCGGCCCCACACCGCCATGGTGACCGTACCGGCCACGGCAAGCGCTCCCACGGTGAGTCCCCACACCGGCGGCAACTGCTGCGCGAGCACGAACACGCCCATCACCACGACGAACCAGCCGAACACCCGGCGCAGCAGGTCGGCCGGGATCCGGCCGGTGAGCCGGCCACCGAGCAGGCTGCCGACGACGGCGGCGGCGGTGACCCCGGCGGCCAGACCCCAGTGGATCTGCACGCTGGACAGGTAGCCGGCCAGGCCGGCGAACGACTTCATCGCGATGACGACCAGCGAGGTGCCGACCGCTACCGGCATCGGCAACCCGCCCAGCAGGGCCAGGGCCGGTACGACCAGGAAGCCGCCGCCGGCGCCGACCAGGCCGGTGACCAGGCCGACGACCACACCGTCCCCGACCACCCGCAGCATCGGCAGCTCGTGCGGCACCGGGCGGCCCTCGGCGGACCGGCGGCCCCGGATCATCGCGACCGCGGTGGCGAGCATCATCAGCGCGAACGCGGTCAGCAGAACGCTGGCCGGGACGAACTCGGCCAGCCGGCCGCCCGCGTACGCGCCGGTCATCCCGGCCACACCGAAGATGAGCCCGGTACGCCAGCGGACCCGGTTCGCCCTGGCGTGCGGCAGCACGGCGACGGCGCTGGTCACGCCGACGACGAGCAGCGAGGTGGCGATCGCCTCCTTGGCGGGCAGATCGGCGACGTAGACCAGCAGCGGCACGGCGAGGATCGACCCGCCGCCGCCGAGCAGGCCCAGCGTCACGCCGATCAGCACCGCGCCGGCCAGCGTCAGGACGAGAGTCGTCACTTGCGGCTCCCGTCCCGCAACTGCCCGACGATCGTGTCCAGGTCGCAGCTCGCGCCGCGGTTGTACGGCAGCTTGCTCAGCAGCATGCCCATGGCGCAGGTGTTGGTGAGCGCGGCGAACGTGAGGCCCGCGCCGATGAACGCGGCGACCCACTTCAGGCCGGGGACGAACACCGAACCGACGATCGCGGCGAGCACGATCGAGCCGGCGACGAGGCGTACCTGGCGCTCCAGGTCCCAGCGCGGCCGGCCCTGGTTGACCGGGGCGTTCGTGGCCTGCCAGGCCAGCATGCCGCCGTCGAGCACCTTCACGTTGGGCAGGCCGACGGTGCCGAGCGCCTGACCGGCCTGGCCGGCCCGGACGCCGGAGCGGCAGATCAGCACCACGTCCTCGTCCAGGTGGCTGCGCAGCTCCGCGCGGTGCTCCCGGAGCAGGTCCAGCGGCACGTTGTACGCGCCGGGGATGTGCGCCGCCTCGAACTCACCGGGCGTGCGCACGTCGAGCATCCGGGGCGTACGGCCGGCGGCGATCAGCTCGCGCAGGGTCGCCGCGTCGATGGTGGTGGGGGTGGTCGTGGTCATGCTTCGGTCTCCTTCAGCGGGTGTTCTCGGGCAGGGTCGGGCGCCGGCCGGCGTAGGGGCACGCCGGCCGGGCGCTCGGGGAGAGGTCAGGCGGTGGGCGCCATGAGTACGCCGGCCGCCTCGGCCCGGCCGTACGAGTCGTCGATCAGCACCACGTCACGGCCGGCGTTGGCGAGCAGGGACGCGGCGGCGGTGGCCCGGTAGCCGGAGCCGCAGTGCACCCAGACGGTCCCGGCGGGGATGTCGGCGAGCCGCTTCGGCACGTCCGGCAGCGGCACGTGCACCGCACCGTCGATGTGTCCGGCCTTCCACTCGTTCGTCATCCGCACGTCGAGGACGACCTGCGGCGCGGGCAGCCCGGCCGGGGTCTTCCCGGCCTGCGCGGCGGCGAGCGCGGTGAAGTCGGCCACCGCCATCTCCCGCAGCTGCGACGGGTCCGTGGTCCACTGCTCGGGCTCGCCGGTGGCCTGGGCGGCCGGGCGGTCGATGCCGATGCGGACCAGTTCCCGCTGGGCGTCGGCGACCTGCTCCGGGGTCTGCGCCAGGAACGTGATCGGCACGCCCCAGTCGATCAGCCAGCCGAGCCACGTCGACATCGGCCCGTCCAGGCCGAGGCTGACGGTGCCGGCCAGGTGCGAGGCCGCGTACGCCTTGCGGTGGCGCAGGTCGACCACCCACTCGCCGGCGGCGATACGACGGCGCAGCTCGTCGGCGTCGGCGCGGGCCACCGGCGTGAGGTCGACCGGGGCGGGACCGGCGGCGTTGGCGACGCCCATGTGGGCGTAGTAAGCCGGGTAGGCGTCCAGCCCGGCCAGCGTCTCGGTGACGAACTGGTCGGCGGCCAGCCGCAGCACCGGGTTGGCCTCCTTCTCCCGGCCGATCGTCGACTCGGGCGCGTCGGCCTGGCTGGCCGAGCAGAAGCTGCCGAAGCCGTGCGTGGGCCAGACCTGCGCGCCGTCGGGCAGCAGGTCGGCCAGCTTGCGTGCGGAGGCGTACTGGTGGTGCGCCAGCTCGTGCGCGTACTGCTGGCCGAGCAGGTCGGTGCGGCCGGTGGTCCGAACAGCAGCGAGCCGCCGGTGAACACGCCGGCCGCCGTCCAGCCGCCGTCGGTGGCCTCGTCGAGTGCGTACGACAGGTGGTGGAACGTGTGACCAGGGGTGCCGATCACCCGCAGCCGCATGGTGTCCGACACCGGCACGGTGTCGCCGTCGGCGGCCGGGGTCCGGTCGAACCCGACCGTGTCGGCGGCGGCCACCAGGTACTGCGCGCCGGTGATCCGGGCCAGCTCCAGGCCGCCGGAGACGTAGTCGTTGTGGATGTGCGTCTCGACCACGTGGGTGATCCGTACGCCCTTGGCGCCGGCCAGGTACAGGACGCGGTCGATGTCGCGCTGCGGGTCGACCACGATCGCCACCCGGCCGTCGGAGGCGAGGTAGCTGCGGTCGCCGAGCGAGGAGGTCGCGATGACGGACACGTCGAGAGTCATGTCGTTTCCTCTCATTGCCTATATACCCCGGGGGGTATGCATGGGACAGTCTGCGGCCTGGGTTCTCCAGGCAGGTGTTTACCCGCCCGCGTCGCTGTCACACGGCGCGGGCGGGGCTCAGCCGGTCAGGCGGACGCCGTCAGGCCAGGGAGCCGTCAGGCCAGGGACAGGAAGAGCTTCTCCAGCTCCTCCTCGGTCATCTCCGGCTCCTCGCCCGCCTGGCGGGCGGCGTCGCAGTAGCGCATGCCGGAGGCGATGATCTTGAAACCGGCCCGGTCGATGGCCTTGGAGACCGCGGCGAGCTGGGTCAGCGCGGCGCGGCAGTCCTCGCCGTTCTCCATCATCTCGATGACGGCGTTGAGCTGCCCCCGGGCCCGCTTGAGCCGGGTCAGCGCCTCGCCTGTCATCTCCGGTCGAAGATTCACGTCGTACCTCCTGCGCTCGAAGATACCCCAGGGGGTACCCGTGCCGCCACCCGTCAGGCGGTCTTGGCCCGGACCTCGTCCATGTCGAGGTCACGCACGGCCCGGATCAGCTCCTCCAGCCCGGCCGTCGGCAGGGCGCCCGGCTGGGCGAACACCAGCACGCCGTCCCGGAACGCCATCAGTGTCGGGATCGACCGGATCTGGGCGGCCGCCGCGAGGGCCGGCTCGGCCTCGGTGTCGACCTTGCCGAAGACGATGTCCGGGTGCTGCTCGCTGGACTTCTCGTAGACCGGCGCGAACGCCCGGCAGGGGCCGCACCAGCCGGCCCAGAAGTCGACCAGGACGATGCCGTCCCGGTTGACCGTCTCTGCGAAGTCGGTGGTGGTCAACGCCACGCTGGCCATCAGTACCTCCGTCGGTTCGGGTTCCGCCATGTGTAACACACCCCCGGGGGTATCCATTCCGGGCGGGTGGTCCTGGCCGCCTTGATCGACTCCAGTTCGGGGAGGTGGCGGGGTTCGGGCGGGTGTGATGCAGCCACCTCGGCGTACTGGCGGAGCGGGCCGACAACGACGGGCCGGTGAGGGACACGCAGGGTCGCCGGGAGATCGACGGAGCGCTTATCCTGTGCGCCGACCATCCCGGCGGGAAGGGACCCGATGGCGTCGCGGCAGGACCAGCTGCACTCGTACCAGTTCACCGTCCAGCGGGCGGTCGCCGCGCTCGTCATGCGGGAGACGGACCCGCCGCAGTCCCCGTTCCGCCGGCTGGCCGGCGCCGGTCTGGCCAGTGTCCTGGTCGCGGCGATCGCGCTCGGCGGCGTCGCCCTCTACGGCCTGTTCACCGGCGGCGGTGACTCGTGGCGCGAGACGGGCGCGGTGATCGTGGAGAAGGAGTCGGGCGCGCGATTCGTCTACCGCGACGAGAAGCTGCACCCGGTCTCGAACTACGCCTCCGCGCTGCTGATCATCGGGGCGGAGCGGCCGAAGACGGTGCTGGTCGGCCGCCGCGCCATCGAGGGGGTGCCGCGCGGTCTGCCGCTCGGCATCGCCGACGCGCCGGACTCGCTACCCGCGCCGAACCGGCTCGTCCGCGACGCGTGGACGCTCTGCTCGGCGCCGGGCGACGAGGCCGGGCGCGGGGAGGCCGGGCGTCCGGCGGCCGGGCGCGACGAGGCCCGGTCGGTGCTGCTGATCGGGCGGGAGGCCACGGGCGGCCGGGTGCTCGGCGACCAGGGGCTGCTGGCACGGCACCCGGACGGCGGCCTGCACCTGCTCTGGCACGACCGGCGCTACCTGCTGCGCGACACCGACCGGGTGCTCGCCGCGCTGGCCGCCACCCGGGAACGGGCGGTGCCGGTCGCGGCGGCGCTGCTCAACACGCTGCCGGCCGGCGCCGACCTGGCCCCACCGCCGGTGGACGACCTCGGCGAGCCGTCCGAGCGGGTCACCGGCGCGGCAGTGGGCGACGTCTACCTGGTGCGCAACTCCGGTGGCGGGCGGCAGTACGCGGTGGCCCAGCGCGGCGGGCTGGCCGGCATCACCGAGTTGCAGGCGGCGCTGCTGCTGGCTCGCACCGGCCAGCGGGAGCCGGAACCGATCACGCTCGGCCGGTTCGCCGCGCTGCCGAAACTGCCCGGTCTGGTGCCCGGCGGGGCGAGCGCGCCGCCCGCCGCACCGCCCCGGCTGGCCACCGCCGAGAGCGGTGCGATCTGCGCGCGCGCCGGTGACGACGCCGGCGTCCGCGAGATCCGCGTCGGCGTCACCGCGCCGGACCTGGCCGCTGCCACGCGGACACCGGGCGGGCGGGCCGGGCTCGCCGACGAGGTGGTGGTGGAGCCGGGACGCGGCGCGCTGGTCGAGGCGGTGTCCGCGCCGGGTGCCACCGGCGGTGCGGTCTGCGTGGTCACCGACCTCGGACGGCGGTACGCGCTGACCGGCGCGGACGTGCCGGGCATGCTCGGCTATGCCGGGGTGCGCCCGGCGCGACTGCCGGCGGGCCTGGTGGACCTCCTGCCGGCCGGTAGCCCGCTCGACCCGGAGGCCGCCCGCACCGTCGCCGCGCCCGCGTGAGCCCCTGGTCGGCAGGAGAAGGCTCAGCCGGCGGGGCGGCGCAGCACGCTCACCGCGAAGTCGGCGTCGTCGCGCCACGGCCGCAGATCCCAGGTGGCGAAGCGGTGCTCGGGGCGCAGCCCGGCGGCGACCGCGTCGGCGTCCAGGTCGGCCACCGGGTAGCCGCGGTCGGTGGCGAAACCGACCACCACCAGGCCGTCCGGGCGTACGTGCGCGGCGACGCGGGCCAGCACGTCGCGTTCGGTGCCGGGCGCGACGAAGACCATCACGTTGCCGGCCAGCACCGCGGCGTCGAACGGCTCGCCCTCACCCTGGGCGGCCAGGTCCAGCTCGGCCAGGTCGGCGACCAGGAAGCGGGGACCGGGATGGTCGGCGCGGGCCGCCTCGACCAGCGTCGGGTCCGCGTCCACGCCGACGGCGTCGTGCCCGCGCGCGGCGAGCGCGGCGGCGACCCGGCCGGTGC
>NZ_JBXUOV010000158.1:0-13632 GCF_057196585.1 Micromonospora sp. ATLC20 | reverse complement strand
CCGCGCTCCTCGCCGCCCGGACCGCCGGCGGCGGGACGGCCACCGGCCGGCGCCTCGTCGTCCAGCCGCAGCGTCAGCGAGATCCGCTTGCGCGGCACGTCCACGTCGAGCACCCGGACCTTCACCACGTCGCCGGACTTCACCACGTCGCGCGGGTCCTTGACGAAGGTGTGCGACATGGCCGAGACGTGCACCAGGCCGTCCTGGTGCACGCCCACGTCGACGAACGCGCCGAACGCGGCCACGTTCGTCACCACGCCCTCCAGCACCATGCCGGGCGTCAGGTCGCTGATCTTCTCCACGCCCTCGACGAACGTCGCGGTACGGAACTCCGGACGCGGGTCGCGGCCCGGCTTCTCCAGCTCGGCGAGGATGTCGGTGACGGTGGGCAGGCCGAACGTCTCGTCGACGAAGTCGGTCGCGCGCAGGCCGCGCAGGATGGCCGACTTGCCGATCAGCGCGCGCAGGTCCTGCCCGGTGGAGGAGAGGATGCGGCGTACCACCGGGTACGACTCCGGGTGCACGCTGGAGGAGTCCAGCGGGTCGTCGCCGCCGGGGATGCGCAGGAAGCCGGCGCACTGCTCGAACGCCTTCGGCCCGAGCCGCGGCACCTTCTTCAGCTCCGCCCGGGTGCGGAACGGCCCGTTGGCGTCGCGGTGCAGCACGATGTTCTCGGCCAGCCCGGCGCCGATGCCGGACACCCGGGTCAGCAGCGGCGCGGAGGCGGTGTTGACGTCGACGCCGACCGCGTTGACGCAGTCCTCGACCACCGCGTCGAGCGAGCGGGACAGCTTCACCTCGGACAGGTCGTGCTGGTACTGCCCGACGCCGATCGACCGCGGGTCGATCTTCACTAGCTCGGCCAGCGGGTCCTGAAGGCGGCGGGCGATCGACACCGCGCCGCGCAGCGAGACGTCCAGGCCGGGCAGCTCCTGCGAGGCGTACGCGGACGCGGAGTAGACCGACGCGCCGGCCTCGGAGACCACCACCTTCGTCAGCTTCAGTTCCGGGTGCCGCTTGATCAGGTCACCGGCGAGCTTGTCGGTCTCCCGGCTGGCGGTGCCGTTGCCGATCGCGACCAGCTCGACGCCGTGCGCGGCGGCGAGCGTGGCGAGCGTGTGCAGCGAGGCGTCCCACTGCCGGCGCGGCTCGTGCGGGTAGATCGTGTCGGTGGCGACCACCTTGCCGGTGGCGTCGACCACCGCCACCTTCACACCGGTCCGCAGGCCCGGGTCGAGGCCCATCGTCGCCCGCGCCCCGGCGGGCGCGGCCAGCAGCAGGTCACGCAGGTTGGTGGCGAAGACCCGCACGGCCTCCTCCTCGGCCGCCTGCCACAGCCGCATCCGCAGGTCCGCGCCGAGGTGGATGAGGATCCGGGTACGCCAGGCCCAGCGCACCGTGTCGGCCAGCCACTTGTCGGCGGGCCGCCCCTGGTCGCTGATGCCGAAGCGTCCGGCCACGGCGGCCTCGTAGCGGCTCGGTCCGGTGGCGTCGGCGTCGCCGTCGGCCTCCGGGTCCATGGTCAGCTCCAGCACGCCCTCCTTCTCGCCCCGGAACATGGCGAGGATGCGGTGCGAGGGCAGCTTCGGGTACGGCTCGGCGAAGTCGAAGTAGTCGGCGAACTTCGCGCCCGCGGTCTCCTGACCGTCGCGTACCCGGGAGACCAGCCGGCCTCGCGACCACATCTGCTCGCGCAGCGTGCCGATCAGGTCGGCGTCCTCGGCGAAGCGCTCGATCAGGATGGCCCGCGCCCCGTCCAAGGCCGCAGCGGCGTCCGCGACGCCCTTGTCCGGGTCGGCGAAGCCGGCGGCGACCACCTTCGGGTCCTGCGCCGGGTCGGCCAGGAGCGTGTCCGCGAGCGGCTCCAGCCCGGCCTCGCGGGCGATCTGCGCGCGGGTGCGCCGCTTCGGCTTGTAGGGAAGGTAGATGTCCTCCAGGCGGGACTTGGAGTCGGCGGCGAGGATCTGCGCCTCCAGCGCCTCGTCGAGCTTGCCCTGGCTCCGGATCGACTCCAGCACCGCCGCGCGGCGCTCGTCCAGCTCCCGCAGGTAGCGCAGCCGCTCCTCCAGCGTGCGCAGCTGCGCGTCGTCGAGCAGGCCGGTGGCCTCCTTGCGGTAGCGGGCGATGAACGGCACTGTGGCGCCGCCGTCGAGCAGCTCGACTGCCGCCCGTACCTGCCGTTCGGCGACGCCGAGTTCCTCGGCGATGCGCTGGTGCACTGACTGGGTCACGATCTGATCCGCCTTCTCGGGTGGGTTCCCGTGCATTCTGCCCGTTGCCGCCGCACGCGCCGCACCGGCCGCACGGCGGGCCGGACCGATATCCCGAAAACGGACTTCCGGCCCTAGAAACCCCTCTAGCCTCCAATCAGGTGATTTCCTACGGTTGTCTGGAGCCCGGGTGAGCGCTGAGAAAGTGGTCGTCATCGGTCAGGGGTACGTCGGTCTCCCGCTGGCGATGCGGGCCGTGGAGGCCGGCTTCGACGTGGTCGGGCTGGACGTCGACGCCGACCGGGTCAAGCGGCTCGCCTCCGGTGAGTCCTTCGTGGAGGACATCCCCGCCGACCGGCTGGGCCGGGTGCTCGGCAGCGGCCGCTACCTGCCGAGCACCGAGTACGCCGACGCCGAGGGTTTCGACGTCTGCGTGATCACGGTGCCGACCCCGCTGCGCGACGGCACGCCGGACCTGAGCTACGTGGAGCAGGCCGGCCGGGGCATCGGCCCGTACGTGCGGCAGGGCAGCACCGTGGTGCTGGAGTCGACGACCTACCCGGGTACCACCGAGGAACTGCTGCGTCCGCTGCTCGAAACGGCCAGCGGGCTGCACGCGCCCGGCGACTTCCACCTCGGGTACAGCCCGGAACGCATCGACCCCGGCAACCCGACCTGGCGGCTGGAGAACACACCGAAGGTCGTCTCCGGGGTGGACGAGCCGTCGCTGGAGCGGGTGGACGGGTTCTACCGCCGGATCGTGGACCGGACCGTGCCGGTGCCCTCCACCCGGGTCGCGGAGCTGACCAAGCTGATCGAGAACACGTTCCGCCAGGTGAACCTCGGCCTGATCAACGAACTCACTGTGCTCTCCCACCACCTGGGCATCGACGTCTGGCAGGCGATCGACGCCGCGGAGACGAAACCGTTCGGGTTCATGCCCTTCCGGCCCGGCCCCGGTGTCGGCGGACACTGCCTGCCGATCGACCCCTGCTACCTGTCCTGGCAGGTCAAACGGTGTCTGGGCCGCCAGTTCCGGTTCATCGAGCTCGCAAACGACGTCAACCACGAGATGCCCGAGCACGTGGCGCAACGGGTGATGACCGGCCTGAACCGCACCGGCCGTGCCGTCAAGGGCGCGCGCCTGCTGATGCTCGGCCTGGCGTACAAGAAGAACACCGGTGACATGCGGGACTCGCCGGCGGTGGACGTCGCCCGGCGGTTGTGCGACCTCGGTGCCGACGTCCGCGCCGCCGAGCCGTACGCCGAGGCGCACCAGATCCCGGGTGGGGTGCTCGTCGTGCCGCTGACCGAGCAGGAGGTCGACGCGGCCGACGCGGTGGTCGTCGCGACCGACCACGACGTCTTCGACTACGAGATGGTGTCGCGGCGGGCCCGCTACGTGTTCGACGCCCGCAACAGGTGCTCCGGACCGGTGGTCGAGCGCCTCTAGGCACACCCTGCCCGGCCCGCCGCCGGCTGCGCTAGCGTGGCGATCATGGAGGCACCTGCGGATCCGCGGGCCCGGCGGCTCTTCGGCGGCAGCGCCCGGGCGCTCGGCGACCTGGCCGCCGGCCCGTTCCGGGCCGACCGGGACCGGATCGTCGGGTCGCCGTTCTTCACCCGGCTGGGCGGGGTGACCCAGGTGATCAGCCCGGGCGGGTCCGGGCTGCTCGTGCACAATCGGCTCACCCACAGCCTGAAGGTGGCCCAGGTGGCCCGCGCGATCGCCGAGCGGCTGACCGCCGATCCGGCGCACCGGGCCCTGCTGGACAAGCTCGGCGGCTGCGATCCGGAGGTGGTGGAGGCCGCCGCGCTCGCGCACGACCTCGGGCACCCGCCGTTCGGGCACCTGGGGGAGCGGGTGCTCGACCGCCTGGCCCGGCAGCGGCTCGGGCTGGCCGACGGCTTCGAGGGCAACGCCCAGTCGTACCGGATCGTCACCAGCACCGAGATCCGCGGCGCGGCGACCACCGGGCTGGACCTGACCGCCGCGGTCCGGGCGGCCATGCTGAAGTACCCGTGGACCCGCCTGGACCATCCCGATCCGCATCCGCGTCACCTGGAGCCGGCGCCCCGGGGCGCGGCGGCCCCGCCGGAGGATCCGGAGAGCGGTTCGGTGAAGTTCGGCGCGTACCGCACCGAGCTGGACGACCTGCGCCAGGCGCGGGAGCCGTTCGCCGGGCGGATCCCGGACTGGCAGCAGACGCCCGAGGCGTCGGTGATGGACACGGCCGACGACATCGCGTACGCGATCCACGACGTGGAGGACTTCTACCGCGTGGGGGTGCTGCAGCAGGGCACAGTGGCGGCCGAGCTGATGGCCTGGCAGCGCGAGTGCGGGCACCTGCGGTCGATCACCGCGCCTGCGCTGGAGGCGGCGGGCCGGCGGCCGGGAGCCGCGATCGAGCGGCTGCGACGGCAACTGCACCGCAAGGACGCCTGGATCGCCGACGACGAGGCGTTCGCCGCCGCTGTCGAGCACGTCCGCGAGGAGCTGGTGGAAGGGCTGCTCGCGCTGCCGTTCGACGGCTCGATCGAGGCGGAGCAGTACGTCGCCCGGTTCTCCGCCCGCTGGACCACCCGCTTCGTGGACGCCATCACCGTCACCCCGGAGCCGCACGTCCGCTCCGGGTACGTGCTGCTGGACAAGGCGCAGTGGCACGAGGTGCAGGTGCTCAAGTTCGTGCACCACCGGTTCGTGCTGGCCCGTCCGGACCTGGCCCTGCACCAGCGCGGCCAGGCCCGGCTGCTGGGCACGCTGGTGGAGGCGCTCTGGGAGTGGCTGCTGGACCCGGACGAGGAGTCCCGGCTGCCGCGCCGCCTGCACGACCTGGTGGAGCTGGCCGAGGCGGAGCTTCACCCGCGTACCCCGGACCGGATCGGCCGGGCCCGGGGCCGGGCGATCATCGACTTCGTCGCGCAGCTCACCGACGGTCAGGCGGTGGCGATGCTCGACGCGTTGTCGGGCCGCTCCGGCGCGCTGTGGACGGATGCCTTCGTGCTCTGAGCCGGCTCGGAGCACGAAGGCGGCAGCGCCACCCAGGGACAGCTCCGGGTCAGGCGACCGACTGCCACCAGCCGTCCACCGCCGGCGGCTCGTCCACCACCACCCGCTCGCCGGGACGCGGCACTGCGAGCCGCACGTCGCGCGCCTTCGCCTCGGCCCAGAGCCGGTCCACCGGCTCGGACCAGTCGTGCAGGGCCAGGTTGAACGTGCCCCAGTGCACCGGCACCAGCAGTCCGCCGCGTACGTCGAGGTGGGCGGCGACCGCCTCCTCCGGGAACATGTGGATGTGCGGCCACGCCCTGTCGTACGCGCCGATCTGCATGAGCGTCAGGTCGAACGGGCCGTGCTCGGCGCCGATCGCGGCGTACCCGTCGAAGTAGCCGGAGTCGCCGGTGTAGAAGACCTTCCGGTGCGCCCCGGTGATCGTCCAGGAGCTCCAGAGCGTGCCGTCGCGGCGCAGCCCGCGCCCGGAGAAGTGCTGCGCGGCGGTCGCGGTGAGCGTCAGCCCGCCGGCCCGGTGGCTCTCCGACCAGTCCAGCTCGACGATGCGGTGCTCGGGTACGCCCCAGCGGGCCAGGTGGGCGCCGACGCCCAGCGGCACCACGAACGGCGCGGACTGGAGGTCGGCCAGCGTGCGGACGGTCTCCATGTCGAGGTGGTCGTAGTGGTCGTGCGAGATCAGCACCGCGTCGAGCGGGGGCAGGTCGGTCAGGCGGACCGGCGGCTCGTGGATGCGCCGGGGGCCGACCAGCCCGGACGGGGAGCACCTGTCGCTCCACACCGGGTCGAGCAGCACCCGGTGTCCCTCGATCTCGACGAGCGTGGAGGCGTGGCCGTACCAGACGACGTTCAGCTCGCGCGCCGGGTCGGTGGCCGGCGCGGCGCCGGGGCGCAGCAGCGGCACCGGGCTGCCCGGCCGCCGCTTCTGCTTGCCGAAGACCAGCTCCCGGAGCAGGTTGCGGCCCGGGTCGGCGACCATCGTGGCGCTGGCGCCGGCCGGGTTGTGGAACGTGCCGTCGCGGAAGCGCGGTGACCGGGCCGCCCGTTCCGCCCGAGTGCCGGTGAGCCGGCCGCCGAGCTGCGCCGGTACGTCCCGCGCCGCCCAGGCCAGCCCGGCGACGGCGGCCAGCCCGGCGAGCTTCCACACCCGCCCGCCGCGCGTCCGGTCCGGTTCCCGCCCCGTCGGTTCCCGCATGTTCGTCCCCTCCGCCGTGTCCCGTCGTACACGGTAACCACAGTCGTCCCGGCCCGCCCACGCGACGGCCCGCCCGCGGCGACGGTCGGACCGCGCGACGACTCGCCGCGAGGGTCAGGGCACCCGGCGGCGTACCGCGGACGCCACCGCCGCCGCGCGGCCGCCCACGGCCCGGACCACCTGGGACACGTCGGGCAGCCACCCACCCCGGACCGCCTCACCGGCCGGGTTGGGCGTGAACACGATGCCCTGGTGCGCGGCGACCGGCTGCCGGGTCAGCCCGGCCCGGCGCATCAGCGGGCCGACCAGCAGGTCGTACATGCCGGGCAGGACGGTGAACCCGAAGCGCATGACCACGTTGAGCCGGCCCACCGACACCTCCCGGCGCGGCCGGTCGAGGCAGTGGACGATGGCCCGCGCCACCCGTTCGGGCGAGGCGATCGGGGGCGGCGGCCGGCCGATCCGGCCCAGGTAGTTGGCCGCCTGCCGGTAGACGGGAGTGTCGACGCTGCCCGGGTTGACCAGGCAGATCGCGACGCCCGGCGTCTCCCGCGCCTCCTGCTGGAGCGTGCGCGCCAGCCCTTGCAGGCCCCACTTGGCGGCCACGTAGCCGCTCATGTAGGGCGCGGTGATGTGCCCGAGCACCGAGCCGGTGAGCACGAGCGTGCCGCCGCCGGCGGCCCGGAACCGGCGCAGCGCCTCCCGGGCCACCGCCGCGGCGGCCAGCAGGTCGGTGCGGATCACCTGCTCGAACACCTCGGCCGGGGTCTCGTCGAAGCGGCCGTAGGACATCACCGCGGCGGTGTGCACCCAGGCGTCGACGCGGCCGTACTCGGCCTGCGCCGCGTCGGCGAGCGCGGCCACCGCGCCGGGCTCGGTCACGTCCATCGGTACGGCGATCGCCCGCGCGCCCGCCGCCCGGCACTCGTCGCGCACGTCGTCGAGCGTGGCGGGGGAGCGGGCCGCGAGGACCAGCCGGTCCCCGCGGCCCGCCAGCTCCCTGGCGGTCGCCCGGCCGATCCCGCTGGTCGCGCCGGTGACGACCACCGTCCGGGTCACGGCGCGAGCACGACCTTGACGCAGCCGTCCTCCTTCTTCTGGAACATCTCGTACGCCCGCGGCGCGTCGGTCAGCGGCAGCCGGTGGGTCCGCAGGTCCTCGACGCCCAGCGGGTCGTCGTCGCGCTCCAGCAGCGGGATGATCTCGTCGACCCAGCGCCGCACGTGGCACTGGCCCATGCGTAGCTGGATGCCCCTGTCGAACATCTCCATCAGCGGCATCGGGTCCTGCTCGCCGCCGTACACGCCGGAGATCGACACGGTGCCGCCGCGCCGCGCGGCCTTGAGCGCGGCGTGCAGCACCACGAGCCGGTCCACGCCGGCCTTGTCGGTCATGGCCTGGGCCAGCTTGTCCGGCAGCAGCCCGGCGGCGGTCTGGGCCATCTTGCCCAGCGGCGCGCCGTGCGCCTCCATGCCGACCGCGTCGATCACCGCGTCCGGGCCGCGCCCGTCGACCAGGTCGATGAGCGTGCCGGGTACGTCGTCGAGCTGGCTGACGTCGAGCACCTCGATGCCGTGGCGGCGGGCCATCTCCAGCCGCTCCGGCACCAGGTCGAGCCCGATCACCCGGCCGGCGCCGAGGTGGCGGCCGATCCGGGCGCTGAACTGCCCGACCGGGCCGAGCCCGAACACGGCGAGCGTGCCGCCGGGCGGGGTGTCCGCGTACTTCACCGCCTGCCAGGCGGTGGGCAGGATGTCGGAGAGGTAGAGCCAGCGCTCGTCCGGGCCGCTGTCCGGGATCTTGATCGGGCCGAACTGGGCCTGCGGGACGCGCAGGTACTCGGCCTGGCCGCCGGGGATCGAGCCGTACAGCGAGGTGTAGCCGAACAGGGACGCGCCCTTGCCCTGGCTGGTCACCTGCGTGGTCTCGCACTGCGCGTAGAGCTGCCGCTCGCACATCCAGCACGAGCCGCAGGAGATGTTGAACGGGACGACCACCCGGTCGCCCTTCTTGAGCCGGGTCACGCCGGGCCCGACCTCCTCGACGACGCCCATCGGCTCGTGCCCGAGGATGTCGCCGGGCTTCAGGTACGGCCCGAGCACCTCGTACAGGTGCAGGTCGGAACCGCAGATGGCGGTCGAGGTGATCCGGACGATCGCGTCGGTCGGCTCCTCGATCCGGGGGTCCGGGACGTCCTCCACGCGGACGTCCCGCTTGCCGTGCCAGGTCAGTGCCTTCATGCCTGTATGTCCCCTCTCCGGTGCCGTCCATCGGACTGCTACCCGGCAGCGGGCCGTTGAATCGGCGGCGCCGCTCACCGTGGCGTGAGGTCGACAGCCACGGCGATCGTGCTGGTGCTGGCGGCGGTGGCGGCGAGGGCGCCGATGTCGAGGCGGCGGCCGGCGCGGTCGGTGACGGTGCCGGCGGTCAGCCGCAGGCAGCCGACGGGCGTG
Organism: Micromonospora sp. ATLC20; assembly: GCF_057196585.1. Taxonomy (NCBI): domain Bacteria; kingdom Bacillati; phylum Actinomycetota; class Actinomycetes; order Micromonosporales; family Micromonosporaceae; genus Micromonospora; species Micromonospora sp. ATLC20. Next base: position 4,764 of record NZ_JBXUOV010000158.1, on the reverse strand, counting down.
CCGAGCGTCGCCGACGCGGCCTCCAGCAGCCGCCGCCGGGCGACCGCCACGGCGACCCGGACCGGGGTACGGGTTCCGACGGCCGGATGGGGTGCGCCACGCGTCCGGCCCGCTGCCGGCCGTGGCGGTGGCACGCGGACGCGCCGGCGCGGCACCGACAGCCCGTCGGCGATCAGTTCGGCGGCCGAGGTGTCGCCGTCGTACCGGTCCGGCGGCAGCGTGAACGACACGGTCCCGTCCGGGCCGACCTCGACGGAGATCAGTGCCGCCCCGGGCAGGGCCGCCGCCGTCATGACCTCGCCGAGGCCGAGCAGTCCGGCCACGTCCGGCGACGGCGTCCGGGCGGCCGGGTACGCGGCGCTGAGTTCGGCCGCGGCCACGAGGACCGGCGCGGCGAGCACGTACCCCAGGAACGGGGGGAGGGGCGCGGTCATGGTGCCCACCGCGACGCGGTGGTCAGAACTCGCGGTTGCCGAGCGGGATCTCGATGTTTATGGACTGCCCCTCGGAGAGGAACAGCAGGGCGAGCTTGCGGAGGAACTCGTCGAACAGCCAGTAGCACTCCGGTGCGAGCGGGAACGGCAGCAGCGCCTCCCGGACCGCGATGAACGGGCCCCAGCTCGTCCGCAGCAGCGTGTCCCAGAGCAGGTCGCGCGGGATCTCCAGCCAGTTGGCGATCTGGTTGCCGAGCATGAACCGGGTGAACGAGCCGAGGATGGGCTTGCTGAGCAGCCCGGCGTCGATCTCCTTGCCGAGACCGAGCAGGATGTCGGCGAGCGCGTTGCCCTCGCGGGTGGGGGCCAGGATCGGGTCGAGGACCTCGCTCGCCTGGGCGTTCGCCTCGCTCCACGTGGCCGGGATGTACTCGTCCTTGATGCCGAGCATGTGCGCGGCCACCTGCCACAGGTGCAGGAAGGCCGTCGACTCGGCGGCGGGGATCGGCACCCGCCAGTCGGTCAGTTTCCGCATGACTGTGGTCGGCAGGCTGTGCCAGGTGACCATCATGTCCCGCTGGCTGATCGGGATGTCCTCGGGCGCGACGTCGGCCCACTCGGGCGACTGCGGCAGGAGGTGACGCACACCGGCGTGCGCCAGCCGGATCTTCACGGCGGTCACGATCATCGAGCCGTCGGGCTGGTAGGCGTCGGCGGTGCCGATGTCGTACCCGAGCTTGGCGGTCTTGGAGATGCGGTCCTTCATGTCCGCGCCGCCCTTGGAGTAGTAGACGGCGCGCGCCTCCTTCGGGATGACGGTGCTCATCATGCCGCTGGCCAGGCCGTAGAGCACGCCGAGGTAGAGGCCGCGCTTCTCGTTGAAGCGCACGGCGGTGGCCAGCTTGCCCTGGTCCACCCAGGACGGCAGCTCGCGTGCGCGTTCGATGAACGCGCGGACGTCCGCCGGGAGGCCGGACGGCAGCGGCTGGCCGTTCTTCGTCCACGTCCGCAGCAGTTGGTTGACAAGTGGCGCGTCGCCCCGGTCCAGGAGGGAGGCGACGAGCGGGTCGGCCTCCTCGTCCCACACCCAGCGGGGGTCCACGCCCGCGCCGGCGCCGGCCACTGATCCCGTCGGAGACCAGGTCCACGCCGACCGGGCCTGTGCCGGCGCGGCGACGCTGAGCGCGCCGAGCGCGCCGAGTGCCCCACCGGCCTTCAACATCTTGCGCCTGCTTACCGGTTCCACGTTCACTCCTCGGGGTCGAGGCCGCTGATACGGTGAAACGAATATTGCTGCCGTGTATCACATGAGAGCACGTGGTAACGGTGTCCACAAGGCTCATGACGACAACTGTCGATGGTTTGCGATGAGAGGAGTCCACGGTGGCGCTGGTCGAGGGGATGCTGTCCGGCAAGGTGGCGTGGGTGACCGGCGCCAGTCAGGGCGTCGGCGCGGCGATCGTCGAGGGGCTGGCCCGGGCCGGCGCGTCGGTGATCCTCCAGTCCCGGCGGCCGGACGCGCTGGACGAGGTGCGGGACCGGATCGCGGCCGGCGGCGGCACGGCGGCTGTGGTCGCCGGGGACGTCGCCGACGAGGCGGCCGCGAACGCCGTGGTGGCACTGGCCCGGCAGCGCTGGGGCCGGCTGGACGTCCTGGTCAACAACGCCGGTATCAGCCCGGCGCTGCACCGCAGCGAGCGGCTGAGTCTCGGTGACTGGCAGCAGGTGATCGACACCAACCTGTCCGGGGTGTTCGTCTGCGCCCGCGCGGCCGGCGCGCTCATGGTCGAGCAGGGCGCGGGCAGCATCGTCAACATGTCCTCCGTGCACGGTCAGGTCGGCTTCCCGCGCCTGGCCGCGTACAGCGCCAGCAAGGGCGGCGTCGAGCAGCTCACCCGAACGCTGGCGCTGGAGTGGGCGGCGGCGGGCGTACGCGTCAACGCGGTGGCGCCCGGCTACCTGGAGACGCCGATGACCGAGGGGCTGCGCGGTCACGAACAGTGGTCGAAGCGGCTGCGCGACCGCATCCCGATGGGCCGGTTCGGCCGTCCCGAGGAGGTCGTCGGCGCGGTGCTGTTCCTGGCCTCGGACGCCGCGAGCTACGTCACCGGCAGCGTGCTGCACGTGGACGGTGGCTGGACCGCGCAGTGACCGGCGAGCCGTTTGGTTAGTCCACGTTCTTCACCAGGTCGCCGGTTCGGCGCGATACCACGCCGGATCACGGCCACTCCTTCCCAGGAAGTTAACCCTCGTTTACAGTGCTGCCATCGGCTGCGGAAACCCGCGCGGGCACCACGGCGAGGGGTGCGGCCAGCCCTGCCACCACCAGGCCCGGTTGCGTGTGAAGGAGTAGCCCATGGACCCCGCCCACGTCCTCGCCGAGGACTGCGCCAAGAAAGCCGCCGACCTGACCGTCCCGGCGCTGCTGCACCGCAACGCCACCGAGTACGCCGACCGGCCCGCGCTGACCACGCTCGGCCGCGACGACACCCGCACCTGGGCGCAGCTGCGCGACGAGGTCGCCGAGCTGTCCGCCGGCCTGGCCGAGATCGGCCTGGAGGCCGGGCGGCACATGCTGATCATGATGTCCAGCCGCACCGAGCACTGGCTCGTCGACCTCGCCGCGGTCCACCTGGGCGCGGTGCCGTCCACGATCTACCCGACGCTCAGCGCCGAGCAGATGCGCTACCTCGCCCGGCACAGCGCCGCCCAGGTGCTCGTGCTGGAGGGTCCGGCCGAACTGGAGCGCTGGCGGCCGATCCTGGCCGACCTGCCCGACCTGCTGCGGGTGGTGCTGGTGGACGAGACCGCCGATCCGGCCGCCGACGCGGTGCCGCTGTCGCGCGTGCGTACCCTCGGCCGGGCCGCACGCGAGGCGGACCCGGACGCCTTCGAGCGGCGCTGGCGCACGATCCGGCCCGAGCAGCCGGTGACGCTGCTCTACACGTCCGGCACGACTGGTAACCCGAAGGGTGTCGTGCTCAGCCACCACAACGTGATCTACCAGGCGGTGGCGCTGGACGCGATGGTGCCCGTCCCCGACCATGCGCCGACTGTTGCCTACCTGCCCCTGGCCCACATCGCCGAACGGTTCCTCGGCATCTACAACCCGATCCACCGCGCCGGGCACGTGACGATCTGCCCCGACGCCACGCAGCTCGTCGCGGCGCTGCGCACCGTCGGCCCCGCCTCGTTCTTCGGGGTGCCACGGGTCTGGGAGAAGATGGCCGCCGGCGTCCAGGCCCACCTGGCCACCGCCGAGCCCGCGGTCCGCGCCGCCGTCGCCGCCGCGACCGCTGTGACACTGGAGGCGTACGAGCTGCGTGCCGCCGGGAATCCGGTGCCGGACGAGCTTGCCGCCCGGGTGGCGCAGGCCCGGGACACCGTGCTGCGGCCGTTGCAGGCCACCCTGGGCCTGCAGAACATGACCTGGCCCGGCAGCGGCGCCGCCCCGATCCCGGTGGACGTGCTGCGGTTCCTCGCCGGGCTCGGCGTCGACGTGCTGGAGGTGTGGGGTCTGACCGAGACCACCGGCACCGCCACCCTCAACACCCCCGACCGTTTCCGCACCGGGACGGTCGGCCGGCCGAACGTGGGCATGGAGGTACGCCTCGCCGGCGACGGCGAGATCCTCGTCCGGGGTCCGCTGGTGTGCTCCGGCTACCTGCGCGAGGACGGCGGCGTCGAGCCGGTCGTCGACCCGGACGGCTGGCTCGCCACCGGCGACGTCGGGGCGCTCGACGACGACGGCTTCCTCACCATCACCGACCGCAAGAAGGAACTCATCATCACGTCCAGCGGGAAGAACATCTCGCCGGCGCAGATCGAGAACCTGTTGCGGGCGCACCCGCTCATCGGTCAGGCGGTCGCGATCGGCGACCGGCGGCCGTACGTCACGGCGCTGATCGTGCTGGACGAGGAGGTCGCGCCGCAGTGGGCGCGCACGCACGGCGTCAGCGACCCGCGGCTGCCCGCGCTGGCCTCGGACCCGGTGCTGCTGGCCGAGATCCAGGCCGCCGTGGACGCGGCGAACACGCGCCTCGCCCGGCCCGAGCAGGTCAAGACGTTCCAGGTGCTGCCGTCGGCGTGGACGCCGGAGTCGGGCGAGCTGACCCCGACGCTGAAGCTACGGCGCCGGGTCATCGTCGACAGGTACGGCGACCGGATCGACGCCCTCTACCGGCCGGGCGACGCGGCGGCGGAGCCCGTCACCCAGTAGCGCCGGGTCGATGCCGGGCGGCTGGCAGATCGTGATGACGGTGATGTCCCAGCCCTGGGCGACGAACTGGTTCGCCGTCTCGCGCAGCCGGTACGCGCTGCTCTTCGCCGC
>NZ_JBXUOV010000157.1:0-13708 GCF_057196585.1 Micromonospora sp. ATLC20 | reverse complement strand
ACGTGGCGGCGGGCGGCACGGCGTGCGCGGGGGCCGGGGTGGCCGGCTTCAGCCAGGCGGTCTGACCGGCGACGACGAGCGCGACCGCGTCGCAGGCGTCGGCGACCGCGCGGTTCGTCGCGCCCAGCGCGTCGGTGAACGCCCGGCCCAGCGGCGTGGTGGGCACCAGCGACAGGCCCACCTCGGGGCTGACCAGCACCAGCCGGGCCGTGCTGGAGCGCACCGCCTCGGCCAGCTCGGCGATCGTCGCGGTGTCGTCAGCGGGCTGGTGGGCCGGGTCGAGCAGCACCGTCACCCAGCCGCCCAGGTCGTCCACGAGCAGCGTCTCGTTCGGCCCGGCGGCGGCGATCACCTCGACCAGCCGGCCCGGGTCCGCAGCGGTCTCCTCGGTGCTCCAGCTCCCCGGCCGCCGGGCGCGGTGCGCCGCGAGGCGGATCGCCCACTCGGTGTCCTCCGGGTCGCCGGCCGGGGCGGTGGCCACATACCGGACCGTGGGCGCGTCGGCGACCAGTGACTCGGCGAACTCGGACTTGCCGGAGCGGATACCGCCGAGCACCAGGAGGGTGTGCCACCCGTCAACGGACATGCCCGTACCTTAGTTCGCCCGCCCGCGTTCCGGGCAGCTCGCCCCTCCCCACCCCCACCCCACCCCGGCCCGACCCTCTCCCCGCCGCCGATCTTGCACTTGCGGCCCCCGGGATGCCCGGAATGACCGCTCTGTCGGGGCGCCAACCGCAAGATCGACGGTGCGGTGGGCGGGGCAGGTCGGCATGATCGATGTGGTGGCGGGCCGTCGTCGGCGGGGCCGACTAGGCTTGCGGAGGTTTGGCGTCCCACGGGACGACGGCGGCGAGGGGAGACGCGGCATGGCGTGGAGCTGGCGGTACGAGGGCACGAACGGCGACGCGGCCGACGGGCCGGCCGAGGCGTTCACGAGCCAGGCGGACGCCGAATCGTGGATCGGCCAGACCTGGCGGGAGCTCGCGGCATCCGGCGTCACCACAGTCGTGCTGGTCGAGGACGACCGGGTGGACTACCGGATGAGCCTGCAACCCCCGGCCGAATGACGGGCTACGACCGCCCGGGCGAGCCGCTGATCCTCGGCGTGCCCCGGGCGGCGTTCCGGCCCAGCCCGATCTTCCTGGCCCTGGTGGCGCTGTTCGTCGCCGCCGGGGTGATGACCTGGAACCGGTACGGCAACGTCGGCTTCGACGTGTTCCTCTTCGTCGTGTCCGGCTGGCTGGTCTCGCTGTGCCTGCACGAGTACGCGCACGCCGTGGTCGCGTACCGGTCCGGTGACCGGGACATCGCGCACCGCGGCTACCTCACGCTGAACCCGCTGAAATACACCAGCCCGCTGCTGTCGATCGTGCTGCCGGTGGTCGTGGTGCTGCTCGGCGGCATCGGCCTGCCCGGCGGCGCGGTCTGGGTGGACCGGCACGCCATCCCCGGCCGGCTGCGGCACACGCTGGTCAGCCTGGCCGGTCCGGCGACGAACGTGCTGTTCACGCTGGTGCTGGTGGCAGCGGTGGCGTGGGGGCCGGAACTGGGCGGGCCGCTGGAGTTCTGGGCCGGCGTCGGGCTGCTCGCGTTCCTCCAGCTCACCGCCAGCGTGCTCAACCTGCTGCCGGTGCCCGGCCTGGACGGCGGCAACATGCTCCAGCCCTGGCTCAGCCCCGCCTACCGGCGGATGTACGACCTGTTCGCCCCGTACGGCTTCATTCTGCTCTTCGCGCTGCTGTGGAGCCCGCAGATCAACCGGGCGTTCTTCGGCGCGGTCTTCGCCGTCGGCGACGCGCTCGGCCTGCCGCGCGAGCTGTACCAGATCGGCTACGCCCTGATCCGCTTCTGGGAGTAGCCGGCCCGGTCGTTCCCGGGGGGGGGGGGGGCGGGGGGGGGCCGGGGCGGGGGGCCGCCGGCCGGCCAACGACGCGAGGTCACGGGCGCTGAGCCGGGCTCTCGGTCTTCGCCGGGTCTCGCTCGGTGACCGGCTCGACGATCTCGTCGATCGCCTTGAGCAGGTCGGCGTCGAGCTTCACGCCCGCCGCCTTCACGTTGTCGTGCACCTGCTCCGGCCGGGACGCGCCGACGATCGCCGACGAGACGTTCGGATTCTGCAGCACCCAGGCGACGGCGAGCTGCGGCATGGTCAGCCCGGCCTGCTCGGCCAGCGGCTTGAGCCGCTGCACCCGGGTGAGCACGTCGTCGGTCATGAACCGGGCGATGAACCCGGCGCCGGACTTCTCGTCGGTGGCGCGCGAACCGGCGGGCGGCGGCTGGCCCGGCAGGTACTTGCCGGACAGCACACCCTGGGCCATCGGCGACCAGACGATCTGGCCGATGCCCAGCTCCTCGCTGGTGGGGACCACCTCGGTCTCGATGACCCGCCACAGCATCGAGTACTGCGGCTGGTTCGAGATCAGCGGGATGCGCAGCTCACGGGCCAGCGCATGCGCCTCACGCAGCTGGGACGCCTTCCACTCGGAGACGCCGATGTAGTGCGCCTTGCCGGACCGGACGACGTCGGCGAAGGCCTCCATCGTCTCCTCCAGCGGGGTGCTGTAGTCGTAGCGGTGGGCCTGGTAGAGGTCCACGTGGTCGGTCTGGAGGCGACGCAGCGAGCCGTCGATCGACTCCATGATGTGCTTGCGGGACAGACCCCGGTCGTTGCGGCCGGGACCGGTCGGCCAGTAGACCTTGGTGAAGATCTCCAGCCCTTCGCGACGCTCACCCTTGAGCGCGCGGCCGAGCACCGACTCGGCGCGGGTGCCCGCGTACACGTCGGCGGTGTCGAAGGTGGTGATGCCACTGTCGATCGCGGCGCGGACGCACGCGACCGCCGCGTCCTCCTCGACCTGCGAGCCGTGGGTGATCCAGTTGCCGTACGAGATCTCGCTGACCATCAGGCCGGAACGGCCCAGGTGACGGAATTCCATGCTCCCGACCCTAGACCTGCCCGGGTCAGAGCACCGGGCTGGCGTCGGCGAGCAGCCGGTCGATCTCCGCGACCACCGCCGCGCGCCCCGGGTGCACCGGGTCGATGAGCGGCTCGCCGCGCCGGTCCAGCGCGCCCCAGCGGCCCGACTCGGCGGCGACCAGGAACGCCACCGGGTGCACCACCACCGTCGGGTACGCCGGTGGCACCACCACCCGGCCGGTCCGGTCCACCACGCCCCGGCGGCCGGCCAACTCGACCACCGCCAGTCCGTCGGCGGTGAACCCGTCGACCTCCCGCCCGTCCGCGAGCGGCGTGCCGAGACGGTGGTAGCGGGTCGGCACCACCACCTCGCCGGTCAGGTCCACCGCGCCCCAGCCGCCGTTCTGCCGTACCGCCGCCAGGCCGTTGCGGAACGGCCTGGCCTCCTCGTACCCGGGCGGGATCTTCACGATGTTCATCCGGTCGACGGCCATCCACCGGCCCTTGCCGTCCATCGACACCCAGGACAGCCCGTCCGAGAAGGGCACCACCGCCCGGTAGCCGTTGTTCGCCTCGATCAGCGCCGCGCCGGACGTGTCGATCAGCGCCCACCGGGACGCCTCCGGCCGCCGTACCCAGGCCAGTCCTTCCTGGAACGGCTGCGCCTCGGCGTACCGGTGCGCGATGACCATCTCGCCGTCGGCGTCCGCGTACCCCCAGAGCTCTTGCTCCTCGTCGAACGTCGGCATCGGCGGACGCGGCGTGCCGAGCACCTCCTCGGGCCGGCGCGGCGGGGGCCCGAAGCCGTCGGCGGCGGCCCGCGTCGCGACCGCGTCCAGCGCGACCTCGACCCGGGCGTTGAGCTGCGCGTCCTCGCCGTGACGCAGGTCCAGCGCCCGCTCGAAGTGCAGGCACGCCTCGGTCAGCCGGCCCTGGTCGAAGCAGCACCGCCCGGCATGCTCGTGCAGCAGCGCACGCAGCCGGTCCGGCAGCTCCGGCGAGTTCGCCTCCGCGAAGAGCCGGTCCGCCTCCGCGTGGTCGCCCCGCCACCGCAGTGCCTCGGCGAGGCGCGCGCGGGCCAGCGCGGTCCGCCGGAACTCGCCGGTGGCCTCCGCGTACGTGACGGCCAGCCGCGCGTCCCCGAGCGCGTCGTCCAGGTCACCGAGGATCCGCGACGCCACCGCGCGCAGGCTCAGCAGCCGGGCCCGGCTGCGGTTGTCGAGCGTGGTGTCCAGCTTGCCGGTCAGCCCGTCCCGGATCACCCGCAGCTGCTCCGGGTCGGGGGCCCGCTCGCGCAGCGTCAGCGGATCCAGTTCCCAGCCGACCGCCGCGAGGGCCTGCTCCGGGTCGACGGGAGGCGGCGGCTCGGCGTCCGTCGCCGGCGCGGCGCCGTCGTGGGTTCCGACTTCGGGGGTACGCGGATCCTGCGCGTCGTCTTCGTCTTCGTCGTCGGTGTGGTCGGTGCTCTTGGTGTGCTCGGCGCTGCCGGCGTGTTCGGCGTCGTGCTCGGTGTCGGCCGGGGTCGGTTCGGTGTCTTCGGCCTGTGCTTGCGCCTGTTGCGGGGGCGCGGCGGCGGTGTCGTCCGCATCAGCGGCCGTGTCGACGGGCTCCGGGGTGGACGGTGTGGGCGCGGAGTGGCCGGTGCCGTCGGCCGCCGCTGGTTCCCGGGCTGTGCCGTCGGCGCTGGTCTCGCCCGTCGTCTCGTCGGCAGTGGCCTCCGGTGCGGCGCCGTCCCGCCGGGCCTCGGTGGTGCCGAAGGTCGCGACATCGTTCGGATTGCGCTCCGGCGGAGGGCTGGACTGCTCGGGTGCCGTAGCAATCGCGTCGTGCGGCTCGGGCTCGGCAGGCGGGCCGTCGGGTGCGGGGACGCTGGTGTCCGCCGTCGTCGGCTCGACCGGCGGCGGGGTGATCGGCGCGTGCACGGGTTCGGCCGGTGAGCCGGTGGTCGTTGTGGCCTCGGCCGGTGCGCCGGCAGTTGACGCGGTAGCTCCTCCGGACCGGGCACGGCGGGCATCGACGTCGTCCGGGGCGGACGCGGTGACGACCGGTGCGGGGGCCGGCGCCGGTTCACGCGCGGGTGCGGGTGTGGGTGCGTTCGAGTCGGCAGTGGACGCCGGTGCTGGAGGCACCACGGCATCGAGTTCCGGAGGCTTCCTCCCGTCCGTTGCGTTCGTCTCCGCTGCGGTCGCTGCGGCTTCCGGCCCCTTCGCCACCGCCGCTGGAGCCTCCGCTGGCGCGATCGACTCCTGGCCGGGTAGAGATCTTGGTACGAAAGGGCCCCCAGAGGGGCCGAAATCGTCCAAGATCTCCGGCGGTTTCGGGGCTTCGGCGGGCTGGTTCGGGCGGAACCATGCCTCGGCGCCGGGGGACGGCGGACGTGTCTTCTCCGCCGGCCGGCCGTTCCCCGACGGCTTGTCACTCCGGCCGGAGGACGCCTCGGCTCCGAGCCGGTCCGCGCCCTGTGCGGGCCGGGTGTCGGCGTCGGCTTCCGGAGAGACGATGTCCGTAGTGGACGCGGCTTCCACGTCCGCTTCGGCATCGGGCGGGCCTCCGTCTGAGCGGGACTCGGGCCGGGTGCCTGCACCGGCTCCCCGGTCGCCGTCCTCGACGGGGACGTGCACATCGGTCTCGGGCTGGCCGGTGGCGGCGGTCGGCGTGGCCTGGGTGACCGTCCGGGGCGGTGTCGTTTCGGCGTGCGCGTCGACCGCTCGACGGTCGGCGTCCGTGCTCGGCGTAGTCGGGGTGCCGGGCGCGGTTCGAGGACGCGGGTCGGCTACCGGGCGATCGGCCCTCATGTCCGGGACCGCGCGGGCGCTCGTGTCGGGCGTCGCTCCGGAGTACGCGCCGGATCCCGGACCGTTGGTGCCAGTGCCAGTGCCAGTGCCAGTGCCGGTGCCAGTGCCAGTGCCGGTGCCGGTGCCAGTACCAGAGCCCGTGCCCGTCCCGGTGCCCGTGGCCGGCTCGGGTCGGGTGCCCACTCCGGGCGTCGCTCCGGCGTCGGCTTCGGGGCGGTTGGCGTCCGTGTGCGGAACGGGACGGGCGCTCGTGCCTGCCGTGGGCCGAGCCGCCTGTGCTTCCGGTTCGGCGGGGCGCGGCGCCGGTTCGGCGGGGCGCGTCGCTGGGACAACCGGTGGTGGCGCGGTCGGACCGGCCTGGGCAGGGCCCGGATAGGTGGGCGGCGCGGGACGAGCCGGCGCGGCCCGGGTCGGCTGGACGGGACCGGCCGGAGGAAGTCCCTGACGTTCCTCGGTCCGGCCCGGCGGCGGCGTGGGGCGGACGGCCTCCGCTCGTCCGGTGCCGGTAGGAGCCTGAGCATCTCCGCTGGGCGTGCCGACAACCGGTGCGGCGGGAGCGACCCCGCCGGAGACCGGTGCGCTCGACGGCCCCGGACCCGCAGAAGCGGGCGCGCCGGGTGTGGGGCCGGAGGGCACGCGGGGCGCGGGACTGGAAGGCCTGTCCGATGTCGGGGCCGAGGGCGCGTCCGACCTGGGGCCCGAGGGCACGGCGGGCGAGGGCTCGTCGCGGACGGGAACAGCAGGTGCGGAACCGCCGTCGGCCACGCGCCGGTCGGGCTCGGGCACCGGCGGACGGGTCGCCTCGTACCGGCCCGGCGTCGGCGTCCGGTGCTGCTCGTCCGAACCGGCTGGTGACACGGGCCGCAGCGCGGCCGGGCCGGTCGACGGCGAGCCGTCGCCGGGGCGCGCGGGCGTACGCGGTGACGACAGCGGATCCGGTACTGCCGGGGCAGGGCGGGCACGGTCGTCGGGACGCGCGGCCGCCTGGTCCGGGGTGTCCGGACGGCGCTCGTCGGGCCGTACCGGCCACTGCTGCGGCCGGGACTCGGAACGCGCGGCGACCTCGCCCGGCTGGCGACGGTCCTGCTCCGGCTGCGACCGCCCGGTCTCGGGGCGCGTCGGGGCGGTGGGCGGCCGGGTGGCGTGGGTACGCGGACCGGTGCCGTCGGGCTGCGCGCCCGTACCGGCAGGCCGAGCGTCGCGTGGGTCCGGACGGACGGGACCGTCCTGCCCGGGACGGCGCGCGTCGGGGCGTGGACCGTCGGCGGGTGGCATCGGGTGCCGGGGCGGTACGGGCCGCTCCGCGGGTGGGCGGTGCCGCTCGTCCGGCCGGTACGCGTCGGGCTCCGGCCGGGGGCGGGGCTCGATGACGGGCCACTCGCCCTGGTGCGGGCGAGGGCGATCGGCTGGCGGGCGCTGCCAACGCTGGTCGGCGCCCGGCCGCGCCGGGGCGGACGCTTGCGGGTCAGCCGGACGGTGTCCCTGCGCGCCGTACCGGTCGGGCTCGCTCTGCGGCGCCGGCCGCCCGTTCTCGGGTGCCCGGCGCTGGGTCTCTGGGTACGCGGCGGCCTCGCGGCCCGGCGCACGGTCGTCCCACCGGCCACCGGCCGGGTCGCGCCGGTCCGCCGGGGGAGGTGGGCCGGGCTCGCGCCAGCCGTCACGCGCGGGCTCGCGCCGGCCGTCGTGGCCCGAACCGCCCCAACCGGGGCCGCCGTGGCCCGGCTCGCTCCAGCCTGGTTCGCGCCGGCCGTCGCGAGCCGGATCGGCCCAGCCTGGCTCACGCCGACCCGGCTCGACCCGGCCGGCAGCACTCCGCTCCGACGGCGGCACGGCTCCGTCGCGCCCGTCGACGCCGGGACCGCGCCGACCACGGGCGGGATCGACCTGTGACGGCTCCGGGAAGGGGCCGCGACGTCCGTCGGGCAGGGGACCGCCACGTGCGGCGGGGGAGTGGTCACGGCGAGCGTCGGGTGCCGCACCCCACCGGTCGCCGGAAGCCGCCGGACGGCCGTCGGCCGGGGCGCGCCTGCCGTCCGCCGGGCGATCGGCCCGGTGCGGAGCCTCGTTCGGCTCCGGCATCCAGCCCGGCTGGGCGGCCCGACGGGGTGGGCCGTCGGGGTGTACCCAGCGTTGGTCGAGCCGCTCCGGCGGCGGGCCGGGCCGGTGGGACCGGCGGCCGTCCGCGCCGGGGCCGTCGAGATGCCCGCGCCGCTCGTCCGGCCCCGCGGGGCGCTGCCCGCCGGGACCGGCGGAACCGATCGGGTACGCCCCGCGCGGCGCACCCGCCCCGTCCAGGTACGTGCCGCGTGGAGCTGCCGACCCGTCCGAGTGCCCGCCGCGCGGTCCAACCGGACTGTTCGGATGCGTGCCGCGTGGACCTGCCGGTCCGTCCGGGTGCGCGCCGCGTGGCCCGGCGGGGCTGGTCGGGTGCACGCCGGGCGGGACCGCGGGACTGATCGGGTACGCCTCGCGCGGCGCCGCCGGGCTGGTCGGGTACGCGCCGTGCGGACCGGCCGGGCTGACCGGGTACGTGTCCGGGCCGGCGCGGTGCGCGTCGCGCGGGCCGGCCGGGCTCACCGGGCGTCCGGCCTCGTGTCCGGAGGGCCGGGCACCGGCGGGGCTCACCGGGTACGTGTCCTCGTCCGGCGCGGGGCTGACCGGGCGTACCTCGGCCCGGCCGACCACGGCGCGCGGACGCGGCGTCAGGTTCTCGATGCCGATGTCACCCGGGTAGCGCTGCCCGGGGAACTGCGGCTGCCACTCGTGGGTGGGCTCGGCGGCCCAGGCCGGTTCGGCCGGCTCGCGCCAGCTGCCCCAGCCGCTCATCGGCAACCCCTCCCGCCGCTCGCGCGGGACGGCCCCGGGGCCGGCTCGCGTCGCTCGCTCACGGCGGTGTCACCTCATTGGAAATTCTCGCGCTGGGGCGCCGGACGTGCCGGTACAGTCGCCCGGTCCAGCACGTCGTGGCTGCGGAAGGAGGGTAACGGCGTGGGCTCGGTCACCGCCACTGTGGCACCACCCACCGGCGCACACGTTACCCCATGGTTTCGGACATTCGGCGCGATCGCGGCGGCCGGGTTCCGGCGGCACGCGACCTACCGTCAGGCCGCCGTGGCGGGGTTGTGCACCAACACCGTGTTCGGCTTCCTGCGGTGCTACATCTTCCTCGCGGCGACGGGTGCGGCGGGCACCGTGGCCGGCTACGACCGGGCACAGCTCGCCACGTTCGTCTGGGCCGGCCAGGGGCTGCTGGCGGTGATCGCCATCTGGGGCTGGACCGATCTGGCCGACCGGATCCGTACCGGCGAGGTCGCCGCCGACCTGCTGCGGCCGGTGCACCCGGTGACCAGCTACCTCGCCACCGACCTGGGCCGGGCCGGGTTCGCGTCGCTGGCCCGGCTGGTGCCGCCGCTTGTGGTCGGCCCGTTCTTCTTCGCGGTGTACGTGCCCCGGCACTGGGCGACGGTGCCGCTGTTCCTGCTCTCCGCGTTGCTCGCGGTGGTGGTCTGCTTCGGCTGCCGCTACCTGGTCAACGCGACCGCGTACTGGTTGCAGGACGTCCGGGGCCCGATGATCCTGTGGACGCTCGGCTCCGGCGTGCTGGCCGGCCTCTACTTCCCGCTGGGCTTCCTGCCCGGCCCGCTGGAGGCGGTCCTGCGGTACGCCACCCCGTTCCCCAGCATCCTCCAGGTGCCGCTGGACGTGCTCGTCGAGCGGGAGCCGATGGCCACCGGTCTCACCCTGGTCGGGGTGCAGGCCGGCTGGGCGGTGCTGCTGCTGGCGCTGTGCCGGCTGGTGCAGCGCCGAGCCGAGCGCCGCCTGGTGGTCCAGGGTGGCTGAGCGCGGCAGCGCCCCCAGGGTGGCTGAGCGCGGCAGCGCCCCCAGGGTGGCTGAGCGCGGCAGCGCCCCCAGGGTGGCTGAGCGCGGCAGCGCGCCCAGGGTGGCTGATCTGGCGGAACTGCGCGCGTACCGGGCGCTGCTCGGTGCGCAGGCGCGCTCGCAGGCGGCGTACCGCACCTCGTTCGTGGTGGACCTGGTCGGCAACGTGGGCGCCACCGTGTTCGACGTGGTCACCGTCCTGGTGATCTTCGGCGTGACGCGGGAGCTGGGCGGCTTCACGCTGCGCGAGACGCTCGTCGTGGTCGGCCTGTCGTCGTGCGGCTTCGCCACCGCCGACCTGCTGGTCGGCAACATCGAACGGCTTCCCCGGTACGTGCGCACCGGCCTCTTCGACGCCGTGCTGGTCCGCCCGCTCGGGGCGCTGCCGCAACTGCTGCTGATGGATCTGCCGCTGCGCAAGCTGTCCCGGGCCGTGTTCGGGCTCGCCGTGCTGCTGTTCGCGCTCGTCTCGGCCGGCATCGACTGGACGCCGGGCCGGGTCGCGCTGGCGGTGGTCGCCCCGGCGGCCGCGGTGGTCTTCTTCGGCTCGGTCTTCGTGCTGACCGCGACCGTGTCGTTCTACTGGGTCGACTCGGGCGAGCTGGCGAACGCGGTCACCTACGGCGGGCGCGACTTCACCTCGTACCCGATCACCGTGTACGGCGGGTGGTTCCGCGCGCTGTTCGCGTACGGGATGGGGTTCGCCTTCGTCAGTTACCACCCGGCGCTGGCGCTGCTGGGCCGCGCCGACCCGCTCGGCCTGCCGCAGTGGACGGGCTGGGCCGCGCCGGGCGTCGCGGTGGTCGCCGCGGCGCTGGCCGCCCTGGCCTGGCGCGTCGGGGTCCGTCACTACCGGAGTACGGGGTCATGAGCGTCATCGAGATGGACGGTCTGCGCAAGGAGTTCACGGTCCGGGTGAAGGCCGGGCCGCTGCGGCGCGAGAAGCGGACGGTGACCGCCGTCGACGGGGTCGACCTGCGGGTGGAGCGCGGCGAGATGCTCGGCTACATCGGCCCGAACGGCGCCGGGAAGTCGACCACGCTGAAGATGCTCACCGGCGTGCTGACGCCGTCCGCGGGGCGGGCCCGGGTGTGCGGGCTGCGCCCGGTGGCCGACCGGACCCGGCTGGCGCTGCGTATCGGGGTGGTGTTCGGGCAGCGCTCGCAGCTCTGGTGGGACCTGCCGCTGCGAGACTCGTTCGACCTGCTGCGGCACGTCTACCGGGTGCCGGCCGGCGAGCACGCGGCCCGGCTGGCCCGCTGCCGGGAGTTGCTCGACCTGGACGGGTTCCTGGACACCCCGGTCCGGCAGCTCTCGCTGGGTCAGCGGATGCGCGGTGAGCTGACCGCGGCGCTGCTGCACGGCCCGGAGGTGCTGTTCCTGGACGAGCCGACGATCGGCCTGGACGTGGTCAGCAAGCAGGCGGTACGCGGTTTCCTGGCCGAGCTGGGCCGGGCCGGGGACACCACGCTCGTGCTGACGACGCACGACCTGGCCGACATCGAGCGGCTGTGCCGGCGGCTCGTGGTAATCGACCACGGGCGGGTGGTGCACGACGGGTCGATCGCCGAGCTGCACTGCCGGTACGGCTCGCGCCGGATGGTGGTCGCCGAGCTGGACGGGGCGCTGCCCGAGCCGCCGGTGCTGCCCGGCGCGCCGGTGCAGCGGGTGGAGGCCGACGGACGGCGGCTGGTCTTCGCGCTGGAACGGGCGAGCGTCGCCGAGGTGGTGGCCGGGCTGGCCGGCCTGACCACGCTGCGGGACATCTCGATCGTGGAGCCGGACATCGAGGAGGTGGTGACCCGGCTCTACCGGGCGCCGGCTGGGCCGTCCGCCGTCACGGGTGCTCCATGACGAGTACGGCGAAGGTGCCGGGGGCCAGTGCCTCGTACCGGTGCGGGGTGTCGCCGGGGAACGTGGCGTAGTCGCCGGGGCCCAGCTCGACCAGGTCGCTCTCGGGGCCGACGCGCATCCGCCCGGCGGCGACCACGACGTGCTCGACGCTGCGCGGGGTGTGCGCCTCGGCGAGCCGTACCGCGCCGGGTTCCAGCTCCATCACGTAGACGTCCCGCCGGGCGTGCGGCGCTCCGGCGGCGAGCAGGGTGGCGGAGAAGTCGGCGTGCTCGGACCGGATCCGGGGACCCTCGCCGGCCCGGATCACCCGCACGGCGGCGGTGGGAGGTTCGACCAGGCGGCTGAACGGTACGTCCAGCGCCACGCCGAGCGCCCAGAGCGTCTCCACGCTGGGGTTGCCGGAGCCGGACTCCAGCTGGGACAGGGTGGACTTGGCGATGCCGGCGCGGCGGGCCAGTTCGGTGAGCGACAGGCCGGCCCGTTCGCGCTCGCGGCGCAGCGCGGCGGCGATGGTGGCGAGCGGGGGAGCGGGGTCGATCGCCATATGTTCGCTCCATCAGTCGATTTGTTCGGTTTGACGAACCAGCGTGCTCCCGTTCAGGATAATGGACATGCGTACGGCAAACCGAACGGGCGACGCCCGGGTGCTCCGCGACGTCGCCGCCATCGGCGCGGCGATGCTCGCCGTGGGCGCCTCGTTCGGTGCCGTGGCGGTGGCCGCCGGCCTGCCCGTCTGGGCCACGCTCGCCATGTCCGCTGTCGTCTACGCCGGTGGCGCCCAGTTCATGGCAGTGGGCCTCGTCGCGGCCGGCAGCCCGCTCGCGGCGGTCCTCGCCGGCCTGCTCCTCAACGCCCGGCACCTGCCGTTCGGCCTGGCCCTCGGCGGTGCGCTCGGCACCCGGCGCGCGCAGCGGCTGCTCGGCAGCCACCTGATGACCGACGAGGCGACCGCGTTCGCGCTGGCCCGCCCGGCCGGGCCGCAGCGGCGCCGGGCGTTCTGGCTCGCCGGGGTGCTGCTGTTCCTGGCCTGGAACGCCGGCACCGCGCTCGGCGTGCTCGCCGGCGGCGCCGCAGGCGACCCGGCGACGCTGGGACTCGACGCCGCGTTCCCGGCCGGGCTGGCGGCCCTGCTGCTGCCGAGCCTGCGCGACCGGGAGACCCGCCGGGTGGCGCTCCTCGGTGCCGGCCTCGCCGTGCTGGCCACCCCGCTGCTGCCGGCCGGGCTGCCGGTGCTGCTCGCGCTCGCCGCGCTGGCCCTGCCGCTGCTGGCCCGCCGCCGCCCACCCGCTTCGCCGGCCGCCGACCCGAACCCCGCGTCCGCCGACCGGTCCGGCGTGCCGTCCGACCCGGACGCCGCGCCGGCTGGTGGTCCCGTCGCCGTGCCGGACGCGGCCGGCGGCGGACCGGTGGACGACGGCGGGGCTCGGCGGAGTGTGCGGGCCGGGGAGGTCCCGTGCTGATCGCGGTGATCCTCG
Source organism: Micromonospora sp. ATLC20 (assembly GCF_057196585.1). NCBI lineage: Bacteria > Bacillati > Actinomycetota > Actinomycetes > Micromonosporales > Micromonosporaceae > Micromonospora > Micromonospora sp. ATLC20. The sequence continues at coordinate 788 of NZ_JBXUOV010000157.1, read as the reverse complement.
CGCTGGCCGCCGGCACCTACGGGTTCCGGGTCGCCGGGGTGCTGCTGCGGGACCGGCTCGACCTGCCGGAGTGGTCCCGTCACCTGCTGCCGGTCGGCGCCGCCACGCTGCTCGCCGCGCTCGCCGCCACCGCGGCGCTCACCGAGGCCGGCGGCTTCGCCGGCTACGCCCGGCCCGCCGGGGTGCTCGTCGGCCTGCTGCTCGCCTGGCGCCGGGCGCCGTTCGTGCTGGTCGTGGTCGCGGCGGCGGCCACCACCGCGGTGCTGCGCCTGCTCGGCGTGGCCTGAGCGCGGCATTCGGCCCGCTCCCGGCGCGGCATCGGCCGCTTCCCGCATGAGAACGGCCCCTCACCGCCGGGGCGGGGAGGGGCCGGTTCGGAGCGGGCCGGTCAGACCTTGTCGCCGATGTTCACCCGGGGGGCGGGAGCGCGCATCCGACGGAACGTGATCGACCGCATGATCGCGTAGAAGTAGAGCGAGCCGAGCTTCTCGGTGCTCTTCGGGAAGCGCTCGCGGACCAGCCGCTTGATCTTCCGGGAGATCAGGATCGAGTCGATCAGCACGCCGAGCGCCAGCGCGCCCCAGAGCACGTTCGACAGCAGCCGCACGATCGGCGGCATGGCCTGGTTGGAGCCGAACAGCACGATCAGCGCGCCGCCGAAGAACCAGGTGCCGATCGTACGGCGGGAGTCGACCACGTTGCGGGCCAGCAGCCGCTCGGGGCCCCGGTCACGCGGGCCGCCCTCGCGGCGGAACTCGGCGGCGGCCTCGGCGCGGGCGGCGCGGCGC
>NZ_JBXUOV010000156.1:0-13716 GCF_057196585.1 Micromonospora sp. ATLC20 | reverse complement strand
GTGCCCGCCCGGCGCGGGCGGGCACCGACGGGCTCAGCGGACGCCGGTGAGGCGCCGTTCCTGATCGAGGTCGAGCATCTGCGCCGACGGGTCGACCGCCACGCCGGACGCGCGCAGGACCTTGCCCGCCGTCCGCGCGAGGATGCGCAGGTCGAGCCAGAGGGACCAGTCGAGAACGTAGCGGACGTCGAGTTCCAGGCGCTCGGTCCAGGCCAGGTCGTTACGGCCGTTGACCTGCGCGAGCCCGGTGATGCCCGGTCGGACCTCGAACCGCTTGCGCTCCCGGTCGGTGTACCAGGGGTCGTAGCGCAGCAGCAGCGGCCGGGGACCGACCAGACTGAGGTCGCCCCGGAGCACGTTGACCATCTGCGGCAGCTCGTCGATGCTCAGCCGCCGCAGCGTCCGGCCGACGCCCCGGCAGCGGACCCCGTCGGGCAGCAGTCGGCCCTCCGCGTCGCGGTCGTCGGACATCGTCCTGAGCTTGAGGACCCGGATGCGGCGCTCGTACCGGCCGGTGCGTTCCTGCCGGAAGAAGACCGGGCTGCCGAACTGGGCCAGGACCAGCAGCGCCGCGACCGCCACGACCGGCGCGGTCACCACGAGCACGACGAGCGCCACGGTGATGTCGATGAGCCGCTTGAGCCGCAGCTCGATCGACCGCCGGCCGGGGCTCACCGGGAGTGCGCCTTCCCGGCGGCCTGCGGGGCGTACTCCCCGGGTGGTCCGCCGACACCCGCGGCGTGCTCGATGACCTCGGCCATCCGCACCGCGGAGATCCGGTTGTCGAAGTGCCGGTGCGACCGCTCGCGGGCGCGTACGCCGCGTTCGGCGAGCCGCCCGGACCGGAACTCGGCGTACGCGTGCTCGATGGCCTCCGCCAGGGCGGCCGGGTCGTCCCGGGGAACCACCCACCCGCAGCTCTCGTCCACCGTCTCCGGCAGCCCGCCGGCGTCGCTGACGATGCTGGGTACGTCCAGCAGCGCCGCCTCGGGCGGCGCGCCGTGGCCCTCGCTCAGTGACGGGCTGACGCTGAGGTCCGCCGCCCGGTAGTAGGGCCGCACGTCGTCGGCGGTGTCGATCCAGCGGACGGAGTGGTCGTCAGCGACCCCGAACCGGCGGATCAGCTCCTGCCGGTGGTCCTCGCCGGCCTGGTCCGAGCCGCCACCGACGAGCATCAGCACCGCCTCGGGGTGCCGGGACCGGATCTCCTGCCACGCGGCGAGCAGGACGTCGTGGCCCTTGAACGCGCGGTTCCGGTGGGCGGCGAGCTTCCGCGGGGGATAGACGTACGCCACCATGATCACGACGAACTGGTCCGGGCTCAGCCCGAGATCCGCTCGGCACTTCGCCCGAGCCTCCGCCCGCGTTGCCGCCGTGTCGTCCGGCAGGTCCGCGGTCGCCCAGGCCAGGTTGAGTCCGCTGGTCACGGCCGGGCGGCGCGCCGCCGGTACGCCCAGCTCGCCGTAGAGGCGGGAGGTGTAGCGGGTGCCGCAGATGATCGTGCGGTCCAGGCGCCAGAGCAGCCGCTCGACCATCCGGACCGCCCGTGACTCCAGGAACGCGGGGCCGGCGACGAACTGCACCCGCGCCAACGGCAGGCCGACGGTCGCGAGCCGCGCGCCAAGCGTGGCCGCGTACAGGTGATGGTAGAGCACCTGGGGGCGCAGACGGCGGACGAGGCGGCGCAGCCGCCACAGCTCGGACAGCGTGCTCAGGCTGGGCCGGAAGCGGAACGAGAACGGCGACGCCACCGTCCGGATCCCGGCCTCGGCCAGGCGGTCGTTCAGGCGCCCGCCGGGTGGGCAGATCACCACCACCTCGTGGCCGCGATCCCGCAGGGCGCAGGCCTGCGGGATGGTCCAGAGTCCGCCGTAGTTCGTCTTGACGATGACGGCGACGCGCAGTGACCGGCGCCCGGGCGGGTCGCCGGCGACGCCGGACCGGGGATCGTGCCTCACGTGTTCGCCTCCAACAGTCGGCGCGACGTCGTTCGTCGCTCCACCCAGGGCAACGAGCTTTGTGGTGTTTAGTAACCAACGTCGGATTCTCTCGTTGCTCCTGCGGAGAGAGCACCGGCGAGCGGTAGGAGCGCACGTGAGAGTCGTCGTCACGGGGGGCGCCGGTTTCATCGGTTCCAACCTGGTGCGGGCCCTGTCGGAAACGGGCCGGGTCGCCGAGATCGTCGTCGTCGACGACCTCTCCACCGGGTCGGTGGAGAACCTGCGCGGGCTGCCGGTGGAGCTGCTGATCGGGACCGTCCTGGACCCCGCGCTACTCGACCGCGCGATGGCCGGCGCGTCCAGCGTGGTCCACCTCGGAGCCCTCGGCTCGGTGCCCCGCTCCATCGACGACCCGCTGCGCAGCCACCACGCGAACGCCACCGGCACCCTGACCGTCCTCGACGCCGCCCACCGCAACGGCGTCCCGCAGTGCGTGCTGGCCTCCTCGTCCTCGGTGTACGGTGCCAACCCGGTACTGCCACGCCAGGAGGGCCTGCGGCCCATGCCGGTCAGCCCGTACGCGGTGTCGAAGCTGGCCACCGAGGCGTACGGGATCGCGTTCGCCAACTGTTACGGCATGGCGGTCCTGCCGTTCCGCTTCTTCAACGTCTTCGGACCGAGGCAGGCGGCGAACCACGTGTACGCCGCGGTGGTCCCGCGGTTCGTCACCGCCGCCCTGGAGAACCGGCCGTTGCAGGTGCACGGCGACGGGCGGCAGTCCCGGGACTTCACCTACGTGGGCAGCGTGACCTCGGTGATCGTGGACGCCGTGCTGCGGCAGGTGGCGGCCCCGGACGTGGTGAACCTCGCGTTCGGTGCGCGCATCTCCCTGCTCGACCTCATCGCCGAACTGGAGACCGTGCTGGGGCGGCCGCTGGACGTCGTGCACGTGCCGGCCCGGCCCGGTGACGTCCGCGAGTCCCAGGCCGACCACACGCGACTGCGCGAGCTGTTCCCGGCCGCGTCGCCGACCCCCTTCGCCGAAGGGTTGCGGGCTACGGTCGAGTGGTTCCGGTCGCTTCGGGTCGACGAGCCCGTCGGGTCCGGCGCGTCCGGCTGATCCCGACCCGATCGGAGCCTCATGGCCAGGATCCTGCTGTTCGGCGCGTCCGGCTTCCTCGGCCGTGCGGTCGAGGCGCTCCTCGCGGAGCACGTCACCGTCGTCGCGCCGAGCCGCCAGGAGTGCGACCTCGTCGCCGCGGGCCGGTCGCAGCTGGCCGCGTTCCTGCGCCGGGTACGACCCGGCGCGGTGGTCAACTGTGCCGGCCGGATCGCCGGAACGAGCGCGCAGTTCGTCGAGTCCCACACCCTGGTCACCGCCAAGCTGATCGACTGCGTGGCCGAGGTCTCACCGGGCGTGCGGCTGGTTCGGATCGGCTCGGCCGCCGAGTACGGAGTCGTCCCGCACGGCGCGGTCGCGACCGAGGCTGATCCGGCCCGGCCGGTGAGCGACTACGGGGTCAGCCAGTTGGCCGCGACCGACCTCGTGCGGCTGGCCGCCGCCAGTGGCCGGGTCGACGCGGTGGTGCTGCGGGTCTTCAACCCCGTGGGGCCCGGCTCGACCAGTGGCAACGTGCTGGGGCGGGCCGCCGAGCTGCTCCAGGTGGCGCTGGCCCGGGGTGACCGGCTGATCGAGCTGGGGCTCAACGACTCCTATCGCGACTTCGTCGATGTCCGGGACGTGGCCGAGGCGGTGCTGGCGGTACTCAACGCCGGACGGCTGCCGCTGTCGATCTACAACGTGGGCAGTGGACAGGCGGTCGCCACCCGGGAGGCGGTCGAGATGCTGGCCCGCCATGCCGGGTTCACCGGACGCTTCGTCGACGGGCTCCGCTCACCGACTGCGGACCGGTCCGCAGCGGTGCCGTGGATGTGCGCCGACATCAGCCGAATCACCGACGCCCTCGGCTGGGCGCCGAGATACCCGCTGGGCGAGTCCCTGGCCGCGCTGTGGGCCGCCCGCTCCCACGTCACGGCCGGCTCCGGGGCTCGTCACGACGTGACGGTCAGCGCGCGTCCGGCACCAGTTCCGCCGGCGGCGCCGGTGCGGTGAGAGGTGCCGCCAGGCGGGCCCGCCGGTTGAGCCGTACGCGCAGGACGACCAGGACGACGACGGAGAGCAGCGCATACAGCGCGATCGAGGCGGTCGCCGCGCCCATCGTTCCCCAGCGGGAGATGGCAAGGCCGTAGCAGGCGACCGACGCCACGGCGGCGAGCAGACCGACCCCGGCGGCCTGTTTCGTGCCCCCGGTGCCGAGCAGGGCTCGGCTCGCGATGCCGAACGGCGCCAGGCACAGCTCGGCGAGCAGGAGCGGCACGATCAACGGGCGGGCGGACCCGAACTCCGCGCCGAAGACCGGCACCACCAACAGCCAGCCGCCGGCCGCGACGACGGCGCCGCTGACGAGCGTCGCCAGCAGCGTGTAGCCGATCGCACGGACCGGCCAGGGATCGCCGTCGCGCTGCGCGGCCTGCCGCTGCGACAACTGTCCGATGGCGGCCGGAAGGAGGCCGACCACGCTGCTCAGCGTCGCGGCCAGCGCGTAGATGCCCACCGCGCCGGGACCGACGAGGACACCGAGCAGGTAGCGGTCGGCCCGCTGGAGGAAGCTCGTCCCGAGGGAGAAGCCCAGAGACGGCGCGCCCATCCGGATCAGCCCGGTGACGTCCCGCCGTCGCGCCGGTGCGAACCGCGCCAGCCCTTGGCCGCGTACCAGCGTCCACTGCGTCACCGCCACCGCGAGCAGCGCGGTGGCCTGGCACATCAGGAGGAGCCACACCTGCGCCGAGACGGCGACCGCGATGGCGATCCCGATCAGGCCGGCGGTGGTGGCGGCGATGTTCCACACCGCGCCACGGCGGAAGTCCCCATCCGCGAACCGGAGATCGGTGAGCTGATCGAGCGCGATGTTGGCGGCGCCGCCGAGCGCGACCGCGGCGAGCAGCCGTACATCGGTCAGCGCGGGGCCGAGCAGCGGCGCGGAGAGACGGACCGCGGCGGCCGCGGCCGCCCCGGTGCAGACCGCGGCCACCACTGTCATCCAGCAGTACGCGGAGAGCAGTTCGTCGCGGCGGTGCCGGGAGGCGGCCTGCGGCAACTGCGCGCGCATGGCGGTGCCGCAGCCCAGGCGGCCGACCAGCATCACCACGCCGGCGACCGTGAGGACCAACACCATGACGCCCCGGTCGGCCGGCCCGAGCGCCAGGGTGGCGAGGACGGCGACGCCGCTGCTGCTCAGGGCGGCGATGCCGTTGGCGCCGGTCAGCAGGACGATCGTGCCCAGATGGCGGCGGCTCATCCGGTGGGCACCGCCGGCCGGTCCGCTCCGCCGCGCGGCGCCAAGGTGTTCCGGCAGTAGATGGCCAGGTGCTGCTCGACCGACCGCTCCATCGTGAAGACGCTGTCCTGGAAGGCCGCCAGCGCCCGTCGGCCGCCCGTCGGCCGTCCCGGCACGAGGCCAAGGCGGTGTACGGCGTCCGCCCAGCGTTCGGCGTCGGCGTCGACCGGGACCAGGGTGACACCGGCGAGCTGGTCGTCGATGAACCGTGCGCCGGGCAGGTCGGACGCGACCACCGGGGTGCCGACGGCCCGGGCCTCCAGGACCGTGCCGGGCAGACCTTCGAGCGCGGAGGGTTGCAGCAGAAGGTCGGCCTGGGCCAGGAACTCCCCGACGTCAGCCCGCGGACCCACCAGGTGCATCCGGTCGAGGACGTCGTGCCGGGTGGCGGCCTGCCGGACGGCGTCGTCGTCCCGGTCGTCGTGCGGACCGACGAACACGGCCCGGCAGCCGATCCCGCGCTCGCGCAACGCGGCGACGATCGACGGCACCATCGACCGCCGCTTGAGCGGGTGCGGGCGGCCGATCACCACGCAGACGAGGTCGTCCGGGGCGGCGCCGATCTCGTCGCGGAGCCGCAGCGTCGACCGGCGGTGCAGGCGGCCCAGGTCGAGACCGTTGGGCAGCACCCGGCACCGCGGGTCGTTCTCCCACGAGGGCCGGTAGCACGAGGTGAGAGCGCCGGGGGCGACGCCGAGCACGTCCGTCGCGCAGAAGTGGATGAGGCGCACCATTACGCCCCGCTGCAACCGGCGGCGCAGGCTGTCCGGATGTCCGTCGCGGTCGGACCGGAAGTGCGCGATCCGGATCGGCACCCGCGCCAGTGCGGCGAGGAACAGCACGAAACCGGAGAACGTCGCGACGTCCGAGTGCACGGCGTGCGGACGGATCTCCCGAAGCAGCCGGTAGAAGCGGACCGGGAACCGGCGGTCGAGCCGGATCGGGTGGATCCGTGAGCCGAGGCGCTCCACCTCCTCGCCGCGGGCTCCCTTGACGCCGCTGAGCGTGACGAAGGACGTCCGCACGGCGGAGGCCGCGAGCCGGGGCAGCAGTTCGATGGTGCGCTGCTCGGCGCCGCCGATGTCGAACGCGCCGAGGACCCGTACCACGCGGATCTCCGGAGGCCGGGGGGCCGGTTCGCCGGAGGTGCTCGTCGTCGCCGGGTCGCTGTGGCTCGCGCTGGACATCGTCTCTCCCGTGTCGGGCCGGCCGGTCCTCATACCGGGCGCCTCTCCTGCTGGACGGACTCCACGGCGGGGGCGGCGGACTGCGGCAGCGGACCGCGCTCCGCCATCAGGTCCCGGGCCGCCCGGTAGAACTCGCTGCGCCGCGGCGTCAGCCGGTCCGCGGCGAACTCGCGGGCGACCGCGAGGTTGCGACGCGAGGCGGCAGCCATGGCGTCAGGGTCCGCGAGGGCGCGGCGGATGGCGTTGGCGAGGCCGTCGGGGTCGTCCGGAGCGACAAGCATCTCCGGTGGCAGCAGTTCGGGTATGCCACCGACACGGGAGCCGATGGCCGGCAGCCCGCGGGCCATCGCCTCGATCAGGGCCCGGGGCAGGCCCTCGGTCCGGGACGGCATGACGAACAGGTCCGCGGCGTCGAGGTGCCGGCGCAGCGCCTCGACATCGGTGATCAGGCCAGCGAACGTGATCCGCTCACGGACCCCGAGCCGGGTGGCCAGATCCTCCAGCACCGGCTGGCAGCGCCCGGGACCGATGTGCACGTGCCGTACCGGCGGGGCCGAGGACCGCAGCAGCGAGATCGCCTCGATGAGCGTGTCGATGCCCTTGTAGAGCTGTTCGAGGGAACCGACCGACACGAGCGTCACCGGCCCGGCCGGCAGCCGGGGCGGGCGGGGCTCCCGCACGAACGCCGCCGGCGGCAGGTTCACCGAGCTGAGGCCGATGGACAGCGCCCCCGACCGGGTGGGATACCGCTCCTGGAGCGAGCGCTTCGTCTCGTACGACACCGCGACGGCGGAACGGCACTGACGCCGGAGGTTGCGGGTGCTCCACACCCGCAGGAAGGGGCGCAGCGGATGCTCGATCACCCCGGGGGCGAAGACCGCGTACGGGTCGCCGATGACCTCCATGGCGTAGGCGAGACCGCGACGGGTGATGTGCCGGTGCATCAGCGTGGCGATCGACGACGGCGCCCGCAGCAGCACCGCCTCCGCGTCCGCGGCGATCCGGCGGACGGCCCGGTCGATGCGGGGCAGGCGTCGCAGGTACTGCTGCGGTCCGAGGTAGTGGGGGAGGGGCGCCACGGTCACCCCGTCGCCGTCGACCCGGACCGCGTTCGGCGGGATCTCCGGTACGTCCCGCGCCCGGGCCACCACCCGTACCTCGTCGAAGGCCGCCAGGTATCGCGCCCAGAGCGCGTAGCCGGTGCCGAAGTCCACCCAGAATCGGTTGTCCGGAGTGCGGAGGTACCGGCACTCCTCGGTGATGGTGAGCCTCACGCGCGATGTCCTATCGGTTTACGGGAGCCAGGTTGCCGTGCGGGACGCGCACCTCGGGGCGCGCGGTCGGCTGGACGGAGCGGCCCTTCAACGAGCCGAGCCAGATGACGGCGTAGAACGCGACGCCGTGCAGGAGAGTGGCGAGAACACTGGCGCTCTCCCCGCGGAACCCGTACATCCAGCTGATCGTGTAGAGGATGCTCGCGTAGGCGTAGACGTGACCCCGCGCGGCGCGGAAGAAGAGCAGCCGGTGCCCGAGGGCGAGCGCGGCGAAGACCACAGGGACGCCGAGGTAGCCGAAGTTGACGTACGCCTCCGCGGTCAGCGAGAAGCCGAAGCCGGAGGACGAGCCCGGCAGCCAGGCGTCGACCAGCCAGGACATGAGCATGGGCCGTTCCGGGACGAGCGCCGACGGCATCGCGGTGAGGATGCCGTTGAGGTAGCTCTCACCGGGCCATAGGCGCAGGCCGTCGGCGGCGTGTGTCAGGACGAAGGTGTCCACGAAGAGGGTCGAGCCCTCGTTGAGGACCTTGCTGAGGTTCAGCGCGTCTCCGCTGCGAACGGCGCTGAGGTAGGTGGCGGTCAGGACGAACGCGACGCCGGCGATGCCGAACTTCGGCGAGATCCGTCGCCGTTGCAGCAACAGGACGTGCAGCACGACGGCGAAGAGGACGAAGAGGAAGTCACGCTCGTTCGTGGCCAGGCAGTAGAGCACGTAGAGGCTGAGGTTCGCCCAGTAGGCGATCCGGGCCGGGCGCACCGCCCGGGCCAGGAAGTAGATCGAGCAGGCGCACATCTCGACGACGAGGTAGCGGGTGTGCAGCGGACCGGCCAGCTCGATCCGTCCGAGCTTGTCGGCGGCCAGCATCGCCGGGCCGCGGGTGACCAGGATGGCGAGGGTGTAGGCGGCCAGCCCGTAGAGCACCACCGGAAGGACCGGATTCTCGCGCGGTGTCCGGCCGAGTGCGGTCAGGTCCGGCAGCCGGTCCCGGACCGGCATGAGCAGGCCGACCAGCGTCACACCGCCGAGCGCCAGCGCAAGCACGAGGCAGGCGGCCGGGATCTTGTCGGTGACGATGCCGATGTAGATCTCGTTGCCGAGGGCGTAGTTGATCGCCGGTCCTAGGCCGAAGAAGGCGAGGTAGGCGAAGACGTAGGGCAGGAGATCGGTCCGGCCGGACCGGAGGAACAGGGCCAGCAGCATCGCCAGACTGACCGCGAGGGTCAGCCATACCGCGGTGGTGGTGCTCAGCTCCACGGAGACTCCAAATCGGTGTACGGGCACTCCGGATCGGGAGCGGCCGGGGACAAGAGCGGAGTCCGCTCCACATGCGTGCCGGCTGCATTCAAATGTCTAGCAGGAAAGGTCTTCCATAGGCGGCGATTGCGTTTATCGCATTGACTTGGACGGTGCCGTAACCCGTTCACCCGTCACTCGTTCCTCGACGCATTCGAATCACTTTCGGATGCGATTCTCCGGCTGGGTCAGCGTGCGAGGAATTCGTCGAGCGCGCCGAAGAGCCGGTCCGCGTCGGCCCTGACCAGGGTCGACCCGCTGGGCAGGGAGACGCCGGTGGCGAAGAGGCGATCCGCCGCGCCGCTCAGGACCGCCTCGTGCCCGCGATGAGCGGGTTGCTGATGCATGGGCTTGAACATGGGGCGCGTCTCGATGTTGTGCCGGGCGAGGTGCGCGGCAAGTTCGTCGGCCCGCCATCCGGCCCGCGTGGGGTCGACGACGAGGGTGGTGAGCCAGCAGTTCGACCCGGGGTCGCCGTCGCCGAGAATCCGGGTGCCGGGAACCGCGGCGAAGAGCTTGGCGTACCGCTCCCGTATCGCCCGGCGGCGCTCGATCATTCCGCTCAGCCGTCGTAGCTGCGCCCGCCCGAGCGCGGCGAGCAGATTGCTCAGGCGGTAGTTGTAGCCGACCTGCCGGTGCTCGTAGTGCGCGACCGGCTCCCTGGCCTGGGTCGCCAGGTGACGTGCCCGGTCGATCAGCTCGCCGTCGTCGGAGACGAGCATCCCGCCGCTCGAGGTCGTCATGACCTTGTTGCCGTTGAACGAGAAGACGCCCAGCCGGCCGAACGTGCCCGCGTTGCGGCCGCGCCAGGACGCGCCGAGCGCCTGGGCGGAGTCCTCGACCAGCGGAACGTCGAAGTCCGCGCAGACGGGCAGGATGCGGTCGTAGTCCGCGCATCCGCCGTTCAGGTCGACCGTCATCACGGCCGCCACGCGGCGCCCCTGCTCCCGCAGCCGGCGCAGCAGCGGCGGCAGCAGGTCGGGGTCGAGGTGTCCGGTGGCGGCGTCACAGTCCACGAAGACCGGCTCGGCCCCGGTGTACCTCACCACGTTGGCGGTCGCCACGAACGTCATGGTGGGCACCACCACGAGGGAACCGGGCCCGGCTCCGACCACCGCCAGTGCCAGGTGCAGGGCGGCGGTTCCGGAGCTCACGCCGACGGCGTGACCGCTGCCCACCCGGTCCGCCAGCTCGCGTTCGAAGGCGGCCAGGTCGGGCCCGTCCGGCGCGACCCAGCCCGAACGGACCGCCGCCAGGATGGACGCCTCCTCGGCCGGACCGACGTCCGGCGGGGAGAGGTAGATCCGTCTGGGGACACTCGTGCCGTCCTGCTGATGGGCGGGTCGAGCCATCAGTGAGTAGTCCTGTGCCACGGTGCTGGTCTCCGATGGAAGTGTGGGTGTCACCCGGCGACGCGCAGGGAGGCGGGACGGACGCGCGGACCTGATCGTCGCGTCGCTGCGACCTGGTCCGTCGAGTCGGGACCGACTGGTTCAACGCGTCGGCGGTAACGGCCGTTACGGTGTGCCGGCCGACTGCGGCCGACGCCTCACGATCCCGTGGGCTCGGGCAGCGGGCACCGGTATTCGGGAAAGTAGTCCGAGGACGCGGACCAGGCCGGATCCCGCCGGGATCCCTCCCGCCGGTGCGCCGTCGACAGCCGCCGGTACGCCGGCTCGTCGAGCACCCGCGTGCCCAGGTGGAACGGGACCAGACCGTTCGGGGCGAAGGCGCGCTTGTACCGGAAGATGCCGTCGTCGGGGGCGTACCCGCCGCCCAGGACGAACCGGATCCGCCCCTGCGCGCGCCCCCATCGGCAGATCTCGAACTTGAGGAGATCGTTGGGCCGCAGGTCGAACGCCGCCTCGTCGGTGCCGCCGAGGTACGAGTAGAGGTTGAGCGCGGAGACCAAAACCAGTTCGGTCGAGACGACGCGCCCCTCGTACACGGCGTGGAAGAAGGCGAACTGGCCGGGCAGTTCGTCGACGATCCGCTCGAAGAACTCGCGGGGGAAGTAGTAGCCGCTCGCCGCGGCGCGCCGGTCCATCGTGCGCTCGTAGATGCCCAGGAAGTCGTCGAGCCGCCCCCCGTCGAGATCGACCACGACGGTGACGCCGTTGCGGCGGGCCTTGTTGACGTTCTTGCGGACCTTGTGGTCGAACTCGCGCCACATCTCCTCTTCGGCGGTGCGCAGGTCGCGGACCACGTTCACCAGCTTCTGCCGGACCGGCCCCGGCGGGGGCAGCCGGTCCTCGTCGAAGAGCGTGAGCCGGGTGACCTCGGAGACCACCTGACGCGACCCGCACCAGGCATCGAACGCCTCCCAGAACTCCTTCGCGTCGAGTTCGGTCGCGCCCTCGGCGAAGGCGCCTCCGTAGCCGTACGCGTTGACGACGTCCCGGTACCGTCGCCCGGGCTCGGCGAGGTGCGGCGCGTCGACCGGGCGGAGCAGGAACGGATACAGCACGAAACCGCGCTCGGTCCGGGCGTACGCGGCCAGCGGCTCGTCCTGCGGCCCGGCGAACAACCGGAGGTAGGCCGGGTGGGCGAAGACCTCACGCCGGTCCCATTCCCGGTGCAGAGCGCGCCAGCGCTCGTCGTCCGCCGGCTTGCGGGCGTCCAGGATCTCCAGTCGCATCTGCGCTCCCCGTCGCCTGGCCACGGCCGCCCCGGTGGCGGCCGGCCACGTGTCGTCCGTTCTGGGTAACGAGGATCGGCCGGGACGGTGTCGACAGGTGACCGGGCCGGGTCAGGGCCAGTCGTCGCCCGCTTCGAGGCGCGCGTCGAGCAGCGCCGTCAGCGGAAGGGACTCCCCGTCGCGCCCGCCGCGGCCGATGACGAGTGAGGGCGTGGACGGCTCCGGCCGGGCGCCGAGCAGCCGGGCGCGCAGCCCGGCCGGCACGGTCAGCAGGTAGTAGCGGCCCTCGGTGTCCACCGCCCGGCTTCGGGCCCGGTCCACGTACCAGCCGACCAGCGGGGTGCGGTAGCGGCCGCGTCCGCTGTAGGGGGTGGCCACGAGCCGCTCGGTGCGCAGGCCGCGCCGGGCGGCCTCGGCCGCGAACCGGGCGACCAGCTCCGCGGCTTCGGCCTGCTCCGCGGCGCGCTGCCGGGCGTCGGCCTCGGCGTGCGCCCGCACCGCGTGGCGTCGCCGCTCCCGCCACCGCTCGTCGTCGTCGGCACCCACGACCGCGAGGGTACGCCCACAGCCGCGCCCGCCCGACCCGGCCGCTCCCGGGCCGGGCGGGGGAGGGGTGCGGGGCCGTCGCGCGACCACCTGCCGCCCTCGCGCGGATCGTCTAGAGTGCTGACGTCCGTCGCGCCCATCGAGGAGCCTGGTTCGTGCTGCACATCCGGGTGATCGCACCAGGGGACCGCTCGTCCGAAATCGCCGACATGCTTGCCGCGGACCCCGGCGTGACCCACCTGGTGGTGTTGCCGGGCGCGGCCCGTCAACCGGTCGGCGACTACATCACCTGCGACGTGGTCCGGGAGAGCGCCGACGGCGTCCTGCGCCGGCTGCGGGAGATGGGGGTTGAGGCGCGCGGGGCGATCGCCGCCGACGACGTGGAGCTGACCCTCTCGGCCGCCGCGGACCGGGCCGCCGAGGCGGCCCCGGGCCACGGTGACGACGCCCTGATCTGGGACGAGGTCGCCGCGAAGACGGGTGAGCAGACGGTGCTCACCGGCACATTCCTGGCGCTGATCGTCGTGGCCACCATGATCGCCGGCATCGGCGTGCTGCTCGACCAGCCCATCCTCATCGTCGGCGCGATGGTCGTCGGCCCGGAGTTCGGCCCGCTCGCGGCGCTCTGCGTGGCGCTGCTGCGCGGCAAGGGGAGTGTCGTCGTCCGGTCGGTGCAGGCGCTCGTTGTCGGCTTCGTGGCGGCGATGCTTGCCACCGTGGTCAGCACCTGGGCGCTGGACGCGGCCGGTCTGGTGAGCCGGGAGATGCTGCTGGCCGAGCGGCCGTTGACGGACTTCATCTGGCGCCCGGACGCCCTGTCGTGGGTGGTCGGCCTGCTCGCCGGCATCGCCGGGATGCTGTCGCTGACCTCGAAGAAGTCCGGCTCCCTGGTCGGCGTCCTGATCTCGGTGACTACCGTGCCGGCGGCCGCGAACGTGGCGGTCGCCGCCGCGTACGGCGTCTGGCATGAGGCAGCCGGTTCCGCGCTCCAGCTGGTCGTCAACCTGGCCGCCATCGTGCTGGCGGGTCTGCTCACGCTGCTGGTCCAGCGCTCCTGGTGGCGGCGTGTGGCGCGGCGGTCCCGGCAGCCGGTGCCCCGCCAGCGGGCCGACCGTGACCCGGCGTCCGCCCGGACCGATCCGTCGTCGGGCGGGCACCGGTCGAGCTGACTCGTTCGTGACGTCAGCCCGACCGGCGGCCGCGGACCGTCAGGCCAGGCCGGCGCGGCGCAGCGCCTCGGCCATGGCGTCGTTCACCGGTGCCGCCGATCCGCCGCCTCGTCCCTGCCGCTGCGACGGACCACCGCGTGAGCCGCCCCGTTCGCCCTGGCCGCCACGCCGGGCGCTGGCGTCACCGCGCTGTCCGCCGCGGTCACTCCGCTGCCCACCGCCGTCGCCGCGCTGCCCGCCACCGCGCCGGCCGCCGCGCTCCTCGCC
>NZ_JBXUOV010000155.1:0-13801 GCF_057196585.1 Micromonospora sp. ATLC20 | reverse complement strand
GGCCGACGCCCGGCAGGTGCTGCGCGACGCGGCGGCGGCGGCGTTGCGGCTGCCGGACGTCGAGCCCCGGCCCGACCAGTTCGTCTACACGCGCTCGCAGGGCGGCGCGGAGCTGCGGGAGAGCTGGGCGTCGGTGGACGGGACCAGGGACGGCCTGGTCGTCGAGTACCCGCCGGGCGGCCGACAGGAATACGTGCTCCCCGGCTGCCGGGACGGCCGCGCGAAGGGGTACAAGGGTCAGCAGCTCATGCCGGGCACCGAGCCGTGCGTGCCGGAGCCCGCCTACGATCCCGCCGTGCCCACCGACGCCACCGCGATGCGCGCCTACCTGGACAAGCACCGCAGCGGCGAGCCCGGTGACGTCAACGCCGCCGCCAAGGACGTGCTGTTCCTGCTCGACGACTGGTACCTGAGGCCACGGTCGCGGGCCGCGCTGTTCGAGGCCGCCGCCGCGACGCCGGGCCTGAAGGTGGTGGAGAAGGCCACCGACGGTGCGGGCCGCTCCGGTGTGGGCGTCAGCTGGCCCTCCCCGGGGAACCCGGCCCTGATGGTGATGGTGTTCGACCCGCGGACGTACGCGTTCCTCGGCGTGGGCGGGGAGGCGGGCACGTCCGCGGTGCTGTCCGTCGCGATCGTGGACCGGGTCGGCCAGAAGGGCTGACGCCCGCCGGGCGGGCCGCCTCCCCGGCGGCCCGTCCGACGCGTGCCCGCTCCGATCGGGTCTGCGCCATCATGGGCGTCATGACGAAGTCGGACGTGGTGGTGGTCGGCGGCGGGGTGATCGGCATGACGACCGCGTTCACGCTCCAGCGGCGCGGTGCCCGGGTCACCGTGCTGACCGCCCACGACCCGGCCGACACCGTGTCCACGGTGGCCGCCGCGGTCTGGTACCCCAGCCACACCGAGGAGGATCCCCGGGTGCTGCGCTGGGCCCGGGACACCCACGCCGAGCTGCGCCGCCAGGCGGCCGGCGGCGTGCCGGGGGTGGTCGACCGGCCCACCCGGATGTGGCTGCGCCACCCCTACGCCGGGCCGCCCTGGTGGGCCGACGCCTGCGGCGACCTGACGGCCGAGCCGGCGCAGCCGCCGTACACCGCGCTGCTGCGGTTCACCGCCCCGTCGGTGGAGATGACCAGCTACCTCACCTGGCTGCGGCAGCGCCTGGAGGCGGGCGGGGGCCGGGTCGTCAGACGTGCGCTGGGCACGCTCGCCGAGGCGTACGAGGTCGCGCCGGTCGTGGTGAACGCGACCGGCCTGGCCGCCGGCCGGCTCGCCGCCGACCCGGCCGTGTACCCGGCGCGCGGGCACGTCCTGCTGGTGGCGAACCCCGGCCTGACCGTCTCGGTACGCGACGAGGACGACCCGGCGGGCGTCACGTACGTGCATCCGCGCCGGCACGACGTGGTGCTCGGTGGCACCTACGAGGCAGGGGTGGGACACACCCGCCCCGACGCGGCGGAGGCGGCGGCGATCCGGCGCCGGTGCGTGGCGCTCGTGCCGCAGCTCGTGGACGCGCCGGTGCTGGGGGAGCGGATCGGGCTACGCCCGGCCCGGCACGGCGGCCCCCGGGTCGAGGTGGACCCGGCGGACGGGCGGCTGGTGCACGCGTACGGGCACGGCGGGGCGGGGGTGACGCTGTCCTGGGGCTGCGCCGCCGAGGTGGCCGATCTCGCGCTGAGTGTCTGACCGCCCCGGCGCGCGACGGTCCACCGTCGGGGCTCGGCGGGCGGTAACCTCGGCCCGGTGTCCGCCCGCCGCGTAGCACTGTCCGCTCTGGTCGCCCTGATCGCCGTCCACATCGGCTGCACGCTTGTCGCGCTCGCGGCCTACAGCCACCGGATCGGCCTGGTGACCCACGACGGCTCCGGCTTCCTGGTGGAGTTGCTCGACGCCGTGGTGCCGCTCCGTGACCTGCTGCCCGCCGTGCTCTGGCTGCTGCCGGTCACGCTGCTCGTCACGTTCGCGGCCCTCGGCCGGTGGGCCGTCCGGCGGACCGTCCGCCCCGACGACGAGCGGCTACCGAAAGTGGCGTGGACCGCCGGCATCGCCGCGGTGCTGCTCAACCCGCTCGCGGCCGTGCGCTACGCGTCCGCGAGCGCGAACGGCGGCGAGTACATGCGTACGGTGCAGGTGGAGACCACCCTCCTGGTGCTCGCCGCCGCCGTGGCCACCACGATGAGCGCGCTCGCCGTCGCCGGGTTCGTCCGGCGCTCCGACACGGTGAGCCCGGCGTCGCGGCGGATGCGGGTGGACGACTGGTCCGCGGACGCGGCGGGACGCGAGTGACCTGTCGCTCCGGCGCGCGGGCTGGCCGCTGACTGACCAGGAGCAGCGCGGCGTGGACCGGTCAGGAATCGAGAAGCGTCGCGCGGGTGGACGGACCTAGCGTTTCCGGCACGGGCCTCCCACCGGGGCGGCCACCGGGGAAAGGTCGTCGACCCATGGACACGCGCATCCGTCAGCTCCACCGCTGGTTCTCCGTCGCCTTCACCGTGACCGTCGTGGTCACGTTCGTGGCGCTGGCGCAGAAGGACCCGATCGTGTGGGTCTCCTACGTGCCGCTGCTGCCGCTCGCCCTGCTCCTGATCAGCGGTCTCTACCTGTTCGCGCTGCCGTACCTCCGGCGCCGCCGTGCCGCCGCGCGCCCGCGCTGACCTGGGGGATTACCGGGGCCGGTCAGCGGGCAACACTGGCGGATGGAGCAGAAGGTGATGGTGTTCGCCCCGGCCCCGCTGCTGACGGTGACGATCGAGCAGCAGGGCGACGTACCCGAGCTGCACCTGCACCCCGGCGGGCAGGGGGTGTGGCAGACCCGGATGATCGCGGCGCTCGGCGTACCGGTGACCATGTGCGTGGGTCTCGGCGGCGAGGTGGGCGACGCGGTCCGCAAGCTGCTCGACGACGAGGACGTCACGGTCCGGATGGTGCGGCGGGAGTCCGGCACCGGCTGGTACGTGCACGACCGGCGCGACGGCGAGCGGACCGAGATCGCCGAGCACCCGGGCGCTCCGATGGTGCGGCACGACATCGACGAGTTGTACACGGTGACGCTCACCGAGGGGCTGCGCGCCCCGGTGAGCGTGCTCAGCGGCCCGGCCGACCCGCAGGTGGTGGACCCGGACATCTACCGCCGCCTCGCCGCCGATCTGAGCGCCAACGGCGGGACGGTGGTGGCCGACCTGTCCGGGCCGTACCTGGAGGCGGTGCTCGACGGCGGCGTGAGCGTACTGAAGGTCAGCCACGAGGAACTGCTCGACGACGGCCTGGCCAAGGACGACAGCGTCGAGGCGCTGCGCGACGCCGGCCGCCGGTGCCAGGAGCGGGGCGCGCGGACGGTGCTGATCAGCCGCGCCGGGGAGCCCGCGCTGGCGCTGCCGGAGGACGGCGAGCCGCTGCTGGTGCACGCCCCGCCGCTGGAGCCGGCCGACCACCGGGGCGCCGGTGACTCGATGACCGCCGGGGTGGCGGCGGTGCTGGCCCGGGGCGGCGACATGCGGGAGGCGCTGCACGTCGGCGCCGCCGCCGGAGCGCTCAACGTGACCCGGCACGGGCTGGGCACCGGCCGGGCCGAGGCGGTACGCGAACTGGCCGGCCGGGTGCGGCTCACCCCGCTGGACGGTGGCGACGATGACGACTGACCGGCCGCCACGGGTGCTGGTGACGAACGACGACGGTGTGCACGCCCCCGGCATCCGCGCGCTGGCCCGGGCCGCGTACGAACGGGGGATGGACGTGGTGGTCGCGGCGCCGGAGGCCGAGGCGAGCGGGATGAGCGCGGCGCTGTCGGCGGTGACCGACGACGGGCGTCTGGTGTTCCGCGAGACCGAGCTGGACGGCCTGCCGGGTGTGCCCGCGTACGCGGTGGCGGCCTCCCCGGCGTACATCGCGGTGCTGGCGGGCCTGGGTGTGTTCGGGCCGGTGCCGGACCTGCTGCTGTCCGGCATCAACCGGGGCGCCAACGCGGGCCACGCGGTCCTGCACTCCGGCACCGTCGGCGCGGCGCTGACCGCCGGCAACAACGGCATCCGCGCGCTCGCCGTGTCGCTCGACGTGCTCACCGCGGCGGCGGCGAGCGCCGGCAGCGGTGGCGCGGCGATCGCGGTGCTGGACAGCGTGGACGACGAGTCCCGCCACTGGTCGAGCGCCGCCGAGCTGGCCGCGACGCTGCTGCCGTGGCTGGCCGGGGCGGATCCGGGCACCGTGCTGAACCTCAACGTGCCGGACCGGCCGGCCGATCAGGTGGCCGGGCTGCGCCAGGCGACGCTGGCCCCGTTCGGTCAGGTGCAGGTGTCCGTCGCCGAGCGTGGTGAGGGGTTCGTGCGTACCGCGGTGGAGGCGAACGCGGTCCGCGCGGTCCCCGGCACCGACATCGCCTGGCTGGCCGACGGGTACGCGGCGGTCACCGCGCTCCGGGCGCTCGGGCACCTGCCCGACGTGGAGCTGCCGGTCGACGGCTGAGGACGGCTCCGCCCCGCCACCGTCGTACGGGTGGCGGGGCGGGGAGCGTCACTCGCCGGCCGCGCGCCGGCGGTCGGCCTCGGCGTCGGCGGCGCCCACCGGGGTGCCGTCGCTGTCCCGGTCGGCCCGGGACAGGTCCACGTCGGCGCCGGCCCGGGCGGCGTCGGCAGCCGCGTCGTCGGCGCCGACGACCTCACCGCCGTCGGTCTGTCCGTCGTCGGGGACCAGCCGCCCGGCGGCGGCCAGCCCGATCGGTGCGTACCTGGGGTCGGTCATCTCGTCCTCCTCACCGGTGCTCCTGGGCAAGCGGTACCCCGGTACGGGACGCGGCACACGCGCGGCGGTCAGCGGTCCCGGTCGAGGAAGTCCAGGGTGACCGCGGCGAACAGCGGCGACTGGTCGATGTCGTAGTGGGTCAGGCCGGGCAGGATCGCCAGCGCGTGCCCACCCGCCGGGCGGCCCTCGCCCGTCCAGCCGCCGTCGCGCCGGCCGCCGTCGAGCAGCCCGAACACCTCGACGAAATGGCTCGGCGGGGCCATGTCGGCGTCGGCGGCCACCACGAGCGTCGGCACCCGCAGGGCACGGACCTGCTCGGTGAAGTCGAAGTCCGTCCGCATCGCCTCGCCGATCTTGTCGAGCAGCCGGGGGAAGTCCTCCGGACGCGGCGCGACCCGCTGGTACAGCTCGTACATCGGGGTGTCCTTCATGTACTCGGCCGCCGCGGCGCCGACCTGGCCCTGCTGCGCCAGCAGTTCCGGGTAGACCGCGTCGCGGCGGATGTGCGCGGACGCGGCGACCAGCCGGCCCACCTTCTCCGGGTGCCGGAAGCCGGTGTGCAGGGCGACGCCGCCACCGAGGGAGAAGCCGACCACGTCCGGGCGGTCCAGCCCGAGGTGGTCGATCAGCGCGGCCACGTCGTCGGCCATCAGCGCCATGTCGAGCGGCCGGTCCACGTCGGCGGTGCGGCCGTGCCCCTGGAGGTCCACCACGATCACCTGGTGCGTCGCGGCCAGCGTGGGCAGGATCGGCGCGAACATCTCACCCGAGGTGAGGCCGCCGTGCAGCAGGATCATCGGCCGGCCCTCGCCGTGCGTCTCGTAGTAGAGGTGGACGCCGTTGACGTCGGCGTACCGTCCCGGGGCCTGTGTCTCGTCGCGCTGCGCTGTGGTCATCGGTGCTCCTCGGACGTGGTGACCTGACGGCTGTCAGACCGGCCGGGCGGCACCGACTCATCGGTGCGGGCCCGAACGTGCTCGCATTGACGCAGCATGTGGGCTAGTTTCGGCGGGGTGAGCGAGGTGGCGAGCGTCCCCGTCGAGGCGCAACTCGAGGAGTACCGGTCGGAGCTGACCGGCTACTGCTACCGGATGCTGGGTTCGGCCTTCGAGGCCGAGGACGCGGTACAGGACACATTCGTCCGTGCCTGGCGTAATTTCGACAAGTTCGAGGGGCGGTCCGCGCTGCGGACCTGGCTCTACCGGATCGCGACGAACGTCTGCCTGTCCATGTCCACCAGCGCGCAGCGCCGGGTCCGGCCGATGGACCTCGGTCCGGCCGGCGTCGGCACCGCCACCCACCCGGGCGAGCCCCGCCCGGAGCAGATCTGGCTCGGCCCGGCGCCCGACGACCGGGTGCTGCCGGAGGTCGCCGACCCGGCCGAGGTGGTGGCCGGCCGGGAGTCGGTCCGGCTGGCGTTCGTCGCGGCGTTGCAGCACCTGCCGCCGAAGCAGCGGGCCGTGCTGATCCTGCGCGAGGTGCTGGCGTGGTCGGCCCAGGAGGTCGCCGACCTGCTCGACACGTCGGTGGCGAGCGTCAACAGCGCGCTGCAGCGGGCGCGCGCCACGCTCGCCTCGGCCGACACAAAGGCCGACGTGCGCCGGCCGCTCGACAGCGAGCAGCAGGCGCTGCTCGCCCGCTACGTGCGCGCCTTCGAGGCGTACGACCTGACGGCGCTCACCGCGCTGCTGCACGAGGACGCGACGCTGTCGATGCCGCCGCTGCCGCTGTGGCTGCGCGGCCCCGAGCACATCGCGGCGTGGATGGCCGGCACCGGCAGCGGCTGCCGCGGCTCCCGCCTGGTGCCGACCGCCGCCAACGGGATGCCGGCGTTCGGGCACTACCGGCGCGACCCCGACAGCTCAGGCCACGTGCCCTGGGCGCTGATCGTGATCGGCGTCTCCGGCGGCCGGATCACGTCGCTCAACAACTTCCTCGACGTCGACCGGCTCTTCCCGCTGTTCGGGCTGCCGGACCGGCTCGAGGAGGGTGCCGGCCAGCCCGAGCAGGCCGGCCAGCTCGCGTAGGTCGTCGCAGGCCCCGCGTACCTCCAGCCGCCAGCCGAACCGCCGCGCGGTCAGGCGGATCCGTGCCAGCACCTCGACCGTGACCAGGTCGGGCGCGCTCACCGCGGACACGTCGCACACCACCACGCCCCGGTCGCGGCCGCGCAGCGCCTCGGCCAGGTCGGCGCAGCGGGCCGCGATGTCCGCGCGGGTCGGCGTCCCGTCGGGCAGGCAGAGCAGGTGGGTGATCACACGCATTGGACCGTCGTACGCCCCGTCTCTCATCGGTACGCGCGTGCCGAACGCGGCGCGGCGCAAGTTGCCTCGAACACCTTGTTGCACGCAGTTACATCGACGTTAACTGCTATACCAATCATCGGTGCTCGGCTATATGATCCCGGTAGTTCACCCCGAAGCCTCACGAAACCGCAGCTCCCGCACCCCTCGGGTCGAACTCCGCAAGCCAGGTGCCTCCGCAACGTCGTACCCGGCGACCGCCCGGCGTCGCGGTTCAGCCTGCCGGAAAGGTGGGAACGGATGACAGGGCTCCCGTCCTTGGTCATCGGCATCGCGTCCTCGTCGGCCGAGCGCCGGCAGCTCGCCCAACTGCTCGGCGGCACCGAGTCCTTCCTGATCGTGTCCAGCGCCCATCAGGCCCGTCGTTTCCTCGACCTGGTCCGCCGGCCCGCGCTGGCCCCGGCGCCGCAGCCGCCCGCGGCTGGCGAGGCGCCGGCCGAGCCGCCCCGGCGGGATCTGGCTGTCGACTCCGACCGGCGGGTGCTGCGCTGGCGAGAGCGGGAGATCGGGCTGACGCCCCTGGAGCACGACCTGATCGTCTGCCTGACCGGTACGCCCGGCCAGGTGTGGACGTACGCCCGGCTGCACCGCGCCGTCTGGGGCAACGACCACTTGGGACGGCGCTCCGACATGCACTCGGTGGTCCGCCGCCTCCGCCGCAAGCTGGGCCGCCTCGACGCCCCCGCCACGATCCACGCCGTCCGAGGCGTAGGTTTCCGCCTCACCCCCTGACAGTCCCACCCACCCCACCCTGGCCCGGCGATCTTGCACTTCTGGCCCCCGGGGTGTCCCTTTGGCGCACTTTGCCAGGGCCGCAAGTGCAAGATCGCCGGGGCTTGTGGGGTGGCGTGGGCGGGGATCCTCGTTCGGCCGCAGCTGCGTCGAGCGTCTCCCGTTACGCGAGATTGGCGTTCTGCATGGTGGGAGAGGTGGAGATCTTGGTACGAAAGGGCCCCTATGAGGGCCGTTTGGTACCAAGATCTCGCCGGGCTCACAGATCAACAGGAGTGGGACGGCCCGCCCGGTGTGTGCCGGGCGGGCCGTTCCTGTCGGGGTGCTGGGTCAGCAGCGGGTGGGGGAGAGTGTGAAGTCCTCTACCGTGGGCGTGCTGCTGTTGATCTTCGTCTGGCGCGTCTGGGGCTTCCAGCCGTCCTTCGCGACGATCAGCGTCAGCGGGTTGTTGCGCCGGTCCATCCAGTAGGCGTACCGGCCCTGGGCGTCGGTGGTGAAGGTGTACGAGTTCGCCCAGGAGTCGACCTGCACGGTCACGCCCGCCAGCGGCGCGGTGGCGCCCTGGCAGCTCTTGCCGGAGACCGTGCCGGACAGCTTGCCCCAGGTGGTCGGCGGCTGCGCGATCATCGTCACCGCCACCGGCTCCACCGTGTACGGGGTGTTCTCCTTGATCACCACGGACGCGGAGTACGTGCCGGGCTGGTCGACGTTCGCGGTCATGCCGACCGTGACGGTGACCTTCTCACCCGGCGCCAGCGTGACCCTCGACTTGTCGACGGTCAGCCAGCTCACGTCGGCAGCGCCCTCGGCGCACTCGCCGAAGCCGGGCAGGACCTCGCTGTCCTTGGTGGCCGTGAAGCCGCCCGACGAACCACCGATCTTGTAGAACCCGCAGGCCGCGCCGCCCCGGTAGCGGGGGGCGTTGGCGTTGGGCAGGTTGGCCCACGAGTTGGTCGCCGGGTCGAACGCGAAGCCGGCGTTGGTGATGGCGCCGCCCTGCGACCCGCCGACGACCAGCAGCTTGCCGCCTGCGACCGCGTACGAGGAGGCCCAGCTGTCGGCCGGCGCGTCCGGGATGGCGGTCCACGCGCCTGCGGCCGGGTCGAAGGCGTAACCGACCTTCTGCGACGTGGTGCCGTCGTTGCCGCCGGTGCAGTAGACGGTGCCGTCGATCCCGCCGCAGGACAGGAACGCCACCGACTTCGGGTACGCCGGCAGCGTCTCCCAGGCGTCGGCGCCCGGGTCGTACCGGACCACCGAGTTGGCCATCGGCGTGCAGCTCGCGGTGGTGCAGCCGCCGATCGCGTACAGCTTGCCGCCCGCGACCGCCTGGCCGGCTGCCGCGCGCGGCGCCGGGTTGTCGGCCTTGCGGGTCCAGGTGTTCGCCGCCGGGTCGTACGAGAAGGTGGCGGCGTCCGGACCGGCGGCACCCCAGCCACCGGTGGCGATGATCTTGCCGTCGAGCACGCCGACCGTCATGGCGTTACGCGCGCCGGGCAGGTCGGCGATGCCGGTCCACGCCTGGGTGATCGGGTCGTAGCGGTAGTTCTTGGCGCTCGACGCGGTGCCGTCGCCACCGGCGATGGAGTAGACGGTGCCGTCGACGTTGACGACCCGGTTGTCCATCACGTTCGCCGGATAGCCCGGGATGGTGGTCCACGGGTCCGCCTGCGGTGCGGCGGCGGCGATCGCGTTCGACGACTTGCCCGACGAGCGGGCCGCGAACGACGTGGCGGCGGTCAGCCGCTGCGTCGGCGCGCCGGTGGAGCCGAGCAGCGCCTGCTGGGACAACTGGGAGCCGTCGGCCCGTTGCAGCACGAACCCGCCGTCGCGCTCACTGAACTCGGCGGTCACCGGTGCCCCGCCGGTGTTCGTGACGGTGAACGTCTTGCTGACCTTCCCGCTGGGCATCCGGATCGTGCCGGTGATCGAGGTCGGCTTCACCGACAGCCGGCCGGCGGCGAGCTGGAAGTTGGCCGCGGTGGCCCAGTCCTCCTCGACCGCCACCTGCTTGGTCTGGGTCACGTAGTTGCCGGCACTGGCGGTGAACGGGTGCGTCCCGGTCAGCGACGAGAACATCCAGTAGAAGCCGTCGGGCAGCTCGGTGTCGTCCGGCGTGGCGACCGTGGTGGCCTTCTCCGCCGGGCGGTCCTTGCTGGTCACCGTGGCGCCGTTGACGTAGCCGTTGTCGTTCTTGTCGCGGACGTGGCCGAGCACCAGGCCGCCCTTGACCGGCTTGCAGACGAGCGTGCTGCCGATGAGGACGTTGTCGACCTGCCACCACCATTCCCAGCTCGCCTCGTAGTAGTGGAAGCGCACCCGCACCTGCGACTGACCGGCCGCCTGCGGGATCGGCACCTCGGTCACCTGCGGGCCGCGTACGTCGGCCGCCTGCCGCAGCACGTTGCTCCAGGTGGTGCCGCCGTCCAGGCTCAGGTCGACGTCCGCGCGGTCGCTGTTGAGCCAGTTGTAGTCCTGGTTGAACCGGATCACCGGCGTGGTCACGCCGGTCAGGTCGACCACCGGGCTGACCAGCGACGTGTCCTGCCGCCCGCCGCTGCCGTAGTTGTCGCTGTCGATGATGGCGAAGTTGCCGCTGCCGCCGGTCAGGTTTCCGCGCTCACCGGCGTCGGTGAACTCCCAGACCTGGCCGGTGCCGGCGTTGTCCACCACGCTCCAGCCGTCCGGGACACCGGTGCCGTCGAACGTCTCGTACTCGCCGTCGGAGCTGACTGTGTAGCCGGGGGCGGTGGTGCACGCCTCCGGGTCCGCCTGCACCGCGATGTTGGCGGTCACGTTGCCCGTGCCGACGGTGACCTCCTTCGTGGTGGTCAGGTAGCCGGCGTACTGCGGCTCGACGGTGAGCCGGTACGTCGCACCGGACGGCAGCGACAGGCTGTAGCGGCCGGTCGCCGGCGTGGTGTAGTCGGAGATCGGCGTGCCCTCGACGCTCACCTTCGCGTACAGCGGCCAGCCGTGCCCGGACCCGTCGGTGACCTGCCCGCTGACCGTGACGATGGGTACCGCGGTGAGCGCCACGTCGAGCGTGGTGGTCGTGTTCGCGGTGATCGTCGCCGACAGGGTGCGGGTCGCGTACCCGAACGCCGAGACGACCACCTGGTAGTCGCCGGCCGGCAGGAGCGAGGAGTACGTGCCGTCGGCGCCGGTGGTCAGCGTGCGGTCGGCCCCGCCGGACAGGGTGACGGTCGCGCCGGCGATCCCGGCACCGGTGGCGGCGTCGGTGACCTTGCCGGCCAGCGTGCCGTTGTCGCCGATCGGGGCGGCGGCGAGCAGCGCGAGCGCGTCCAGGCGGCCCTCACCGTAGACGTTGTTGTCGTCGGTGGTGCCGCCGCACTGGGCGTCGCCCTTGTCGATCGCCGTGTCGTCGAGCAGCGCGCGGGTGGCCGTGACGTCGCCGACCAGGGTGGGCGCCGCCGACCAGAGCAGCGCGATCGCGCCGGCCAGGTGCGGCGCCGCCATCGAGGTGCCGCTGATGCTGGCGTACGAGTCGGTCGGCACGCTGGAGCGCACGTTCACACCCGGCGCCGAGATGTTCGGCTTGATCTCGCCGTTCTGCCCGGTGCCCCGGGACGAGAAGCTGGCGATGTTGTTGTTGATGTCGTACGCGCCGGCCGAGTAGTTGCTCGCCAGGCTGCCCGGCGAGCCGCTGGTCTGGCAGGACGGGCCGTTGTTGCCGTTGGACCAGACGCCGAAGATGCCGGACGCGGTCCAGGCGTTCGTGACGTCCTCCATGAACGGCTCGTTCGACGGCGTCCTGGTGCCCCACGAGTTGTTGATGATGTTCGGCCGCTTGCTGACGTCCGGGTTCTGCCCGTTGAGGTCGGTGGGCTCCAGCATCCACTGCCCGGAGGAGACCAGCGCGTCGTCGGACGGGCAGCACCCGTTCGCGGCGATCCACTTGACCTCGGGGGCGACACCGATCTGGTTGGCCCCGTCGGCGCCGGCCATGGTGCCCATGGTGTGCGTGCCGTGGCCGTCGGAGTCGCACGGTGCGGTGGCGCACTCGCCGGCGGCGTCGTACCAGTTGTAGTCGTGGTCGAAGGTGCCGTCACCGTTGTTGCCGCGGTAGGCGTTCACCAGCGCCGGGTGGTCGAACTGGACGCCGCTGTCGATGCTCGCCACGGTGATCCCGGCGCCCTTGACGCCGTACTGGGACCACACGTCGTCGGCGTTGATGTTCGCGATGCCCCACTCCAGGGCGTTCGCCGACTTCTCGTCCGTGCCCGGGGTGGTCTCCGGCAGCTTGTACTCCACCGGTGCGTACAGGCCGTCCACCTCGGAGTGGGCGGCGAAGTTCTGCGCCATGGTCAGCGAGCCGTCGGTGACCTTGATGGCGTTCGTCGCCCAGAAGGTCTTGTACTTCGTGCCCGAGCGGTCCAGCTCGGCCCGGATCTTCGACTGGCTGTCGGCGGCGGTCTTCTTCAGCGCCGCCGCGACGGCCGCGCCGCGCTCGTTCCAGTCCTTGATCGCGGCGGCCTTGCTCAGGTCCGCCTTGGCGCCGAAGTGGATCCAGAAGTCGCCCTCGCTCTTGCCCTGGAGCTGCCGGGTGAGTTCGGGACGGATCTTGTCGCCGGCCGACGCGCCCGCGCCCGTCTCCGCCTGTGCCGCAGTGCCGGTCGCGGCCAGCGCGGTGGCCGCGAGCACCAGGGCGGCGCCCGCGCTCACCAGCCGCCGGGCCGGGCCCCATCTGTGTGGACGTCTCAGCATCGGTGCTGCCTCCTGTTCCGATGACCCGCTGATGATCGAGCCATGGCAGAAGGGCCAGGAGACGTGCTCTCCCGACTACGACACCGGTGTGAAAAGAACCCCCCAGGCCCCCTAGGCGCCGTGCGGGTCTGCGCCGGACGCCTGAGTGGACACTATGATCGACAGTGAGGAACGATCAATGACCGTACGTGAGCAACATGTCACCAACAGGCCCCCGGATCGAGCGGCCTGTTGACAGTTTTTGTCACGGTGGGGCGCGGTGACGACTGACGGCACGAACGCGGCGAACTCCGGCACCGACCCGTCGGAGCGCCCCTTCTCGCTCGTCATCGGGGTGACGTCGTCCCCGGCCGAACGGCTGCGGCTGACCGAGTTGCTGGACGGCGTCGCGCCCCTTCTGATGGTCGCCGATCTGGACGAGCTGCGCGAGTTGATCACGGATGCGCCGGCCTCGGCGCACGCGCCGGCACCGGCCGTCGCGCCGGCTGTGCCCGTACCCAGGGACACGCCCGCGCCGGACGGCGCGCTGGTCATCGACGCGGCCCGGTCGACCGCCCGGTGGGGCAACCGGGAGACGGCCCTGACCCGGCTGGAGCGCGACCTGCTGACCTGCCTGACCGTCGAGCCGGTACGGGTGTGGAGCTACGCGGAACTGCACCACGCGGTATGGCACGACGCGCCGACGCACGGCCGGGCCGACGTGCAGTCCCTGGTGAAGCGGCTGCGCCGTAAGCTCGACGAGCTGGGCACCGGCGTCACCATCGCGGCGGTACGCGGCGTCGGCCTGCGGCTGACCGACCACCGCCACCCCCGGGTCCGGGGCGACTGACCGCACGTCCACTGTGAAGGGATGGCCTTGGCACCCTGGCGCTGGCTCCTGGCGGATCAGGTCGGACCGCACTTCCTCGACGACGACACGCAGCGGGTCCTGCTGGTGGAGGCGCGGTCGCTGTTCGCCGCCCGGCCGATGCACAGGCAGAAGGCACACCTGATCCTGTCCGCGCTGCGGCACCGCGCCGCCGGACTCGGCGACCGGGCACGGCTCGTACGGGCCGACACGTTCCGCGAGGCGCTCGCCGGGCTGGGCGAGCCGGTCGAACTGGTGCACCCGGCGTCCCGGGCGGCGCTGGCGTTCGCCCGTACCGTGGACGGGCTGACAGTGCTGCCGCCGCGCGGATTCGTCACCGACCGCGCCGACTTCGCCGCCTGGGCCGACCGGCGGCGCGGCCGGCTGCGCGTCGACGACTTCTACCGGTACGCCCGCGAGCGCCACGACGTGCTGCGCGACCTGCCCGCCCCGGCCC
>NZ_JBXUOV010000154.1:0-13832 GCF_057196585.1 Micromonospora sp. ATLC20 | reverse complement strand
GGGGGCAGCAACGCGGCGCGGCGACCGGCGACCGGCGGGCGGGGGCGGACCCGGGTGCCGTGCCGGCCGGCGGTCGCCACCAGGCCGCGTTGCCGCAGTTCCTGGTACGCCTTCGCGACGGTGGCCGGGCTGACGTCCAGCTCGGCGGCGAGCGCACGGACGGCGGGCAGGGCGTCGCCGGGGGCGAGATCGCCGGTGCGGATGCCGGATTCGACGCTTGCCGAAATCGCGGCGGACGTCGAGCCGGTCACCTGATATTGTGCTGCCACAGTTCCGAGATTGTACTAGAACAAAGGTGGGATGTCACGTGTACGCCCCGACCGAACGCACCACCGCCACCCGCACCCGCGACCGGATGCACTACGACCGGGCCACCGCGCACGCGCTGCTCGACGAGGCGTACCACTGCGCGTTGTCGTTCACGGTGGACGGTGAGCCGCGCATCCTGCCGACCCTGCACGTGCGCATCGGCGACACCCTCTACCTGCACGGATCCACCGGCAGCCGGCCGCTGCTCGCCGCCCGGGGCGAGGCCGGGCTGAGGGTCTGCGTCGCCGTCACCCACCTCGACGGGCTGATCTACGCCCGCTCCCAGTTCCACCACAGCGCCAACTACCGGTCGGTGGTGGCGCACGGCACCGCCCACCTGGTCGACGACGCCGGCGAGAAGGCGGCGGTGCTGACCGCGCTGGTGGAGAAGGTCGCCGCCGGCCGGTCCGCCGACAGCCGCCCGCCGAACCGGCGCGAACTGGCCGAGACCGCCGTGCTGGCGCTGCCGCTGCGCGAGGTGTCGGTACGGATGCGCACCGGCGGCGTCAACGACGAGCCGGCCGACGAGGCGCTGCCGTACTGGGCCGGTGTGGTGCCGCTGCGGCTCACGCCCGGCCGGCCCGAACCCGCGCCCGGGGTGAGCGCGCCGGTGCCGGCGTACCTGCGCCCGGCCCGCTCGCCGTGGCACGAGCCGGCGGTGCTGCGCGGCGAGCACGTGGTGCTGGAGCCGCTCGACCTCGCCCACGCCGACGAGCTGTACGCCGCCACCGCCGACCCGCAGGTGTGGCGGCACCTGGGCGGTACGCAGCCGGCCGACGCCGCCGAGATGCGCCGGGTGGTCGCCGCCTACCTGGACGCCCAGGAACGCGGTGAGCAGGTGTGCTGGACGCAGCGCTGCGCCGTCACCGGCGCGGTGATCGGCACGACCTCCTACTACGAGATCGACCCGGTCCGCCGGTCGCTGGCGATCGGCTACACCTGGCTGGGCCGCCCCTGGTGGCGTACCGGCGTCAACACCGAGGCGAAGCTGCTGCTGCTGGGCCGGGCCTTCGACGACCTCGACGCCGTCCGCGTGGTCTGGCACACCGACATCCGCAACGACCGCTCGCAGCGGGCCATCGAACGGCTCGGCGCGAGCCGCGAGGGCGTGCTGCGGCAGCACAAGCAGCGTGCCGACGGCTCCTGGCGGGACACCGTGCAGTACTCGATGCTCGCGCAGGAGTGGCCGAACGCACAGGTCAGCCTGCGGGAAAGGCTTCGCCCGACGGCGGGCGCGGCGTCATGATGTCCGGCGTGCTGGGGATCACCGACATCTGGACGTACGTGCTGGGCACCGTGGCGATCGTGCTGCTGCCCGGCCCCAACTCGCTCTTCGTGCTGGCCACCGCCGCCCGCCGGGGCGTGGCCACCGGCTACCGGGCCGCCGCCGGGGTGTTCGTCGGCGACGCGGTGCTGATGGTGCTCTCCGCCGCCGGTGTGGCCTCGCTGCTCCAGGCGTATCCCCCGCTCTATCTGGTGATCAAGTACGCCGGGGCGGCGTACCTCGGGTATCTCGGGCTGGCCATGCTGCGCGGTGCGTGGCGGCGCTGGCGCGACCGCAACGACCCGGCCACGCCGCGCCTGATCGACGAGGTGGAGCCGGCGGAACAGCGGGAGCCGTTCCGCCGGGCGCTGGTGATCAGCCTGCTCAACCCGAAGGCGATCCTGTTCTTCGTCTCGTTCTTCATCCAGTTCGTCGACCCCGGGTACGCGTGGCCGGCGCTGTCGTTCCTGCTGCTCGGGCTGATCGCGCAGGTCGCCAGCGCGATCTACCTGACCGTGCTGATCTTCACCGGCACGTACCTGGCGGCCCAGTTCCGGCAGCGCCGCCGGCTCGCCGCGAGCGGCACGACTGCCGTCGCGGTGCTGTTCCTCGGCTTCAGTTTGAAGCTCGCCGCCGGCTGACCGGCGGCGCCGGTCAGGTGCCGTCGCCGCCTCCGCCACCGCCGCCGATGCCCGCGCCGCCGGCCGTACCCCCGAGGCCGTAACCGGGCGCGACCGGACGGTCGGGCGGGCGGCTGACGTGCGCCGACTCGCGGATCGTGGCCGACCAGTCGGCGTGTGCGGCGGCGGCCGCGTGCCTGTCGATGGCGTGCCGCAGCCAGCCGTCCACGGTGGCCACCCAGTCGCGCTCGTCGGCACCGGCGTGCCAGACCCGGAACCGGCTGATGCTCTGGTGGGTGATCCCGGCCAGGGAGAGCCGCCGGTCCAGCCAGAGCAGCACCTCCATGCCGGCCGAGTCGGTCAGCATGATCATTTCGAGTTCGGTCATCGGGCCGGCGTAGAGCGGGGCGGCCCAGAAGCCGTACCACTGCTGGAACGGCAGCGTCTGCTCCACCCCCGGCAGCCGTCCCTCGCGCAGCCCGGCCTGCCGGATCGCGAAGCCGAGCGTGTCCAGCGCGGCGAGCACGTGCTCCTGGGTGGGCAGCGGGTGGATCAGCACCGGCACCATCGCGCCCTGGTCCACCTCCGGATCCACCGACACCTCGGTGCGCAGCCCGGTACGCAGGCTCAGCAACGGCACCCCGCCGTACGTGGTCACCGGCGACTCCCATGGCAGCGGCACGGCGAACTCGACGGCCCGCCGCCGTCCGGCCGGCACCACGAACCGTCCCGCGATCGTCCACGTCTGGAACTGCACCAGGCGGCGCGGCGCCTCCGGGTCCTCCGGTTCGACCTGGGTGACCAGGCCGAGCCGGATGTGCCGGACCGGCACGTCCGACCCGCCGGCGGCGAGCGTCACCCGGCCCGGCAGGCGCAGGCCCGGCCGGGTGCTCGGGTTGGGCAGCGTGGTGCTCACCGAGAGCCCGGTCCAGGCGGAGTCCCGCGACACGCCGGTCAACCGCATGCCGGGGCTTTCCCGCTGCCCGCCCGGCCATGCCCCGCCGGTACGGATCACGACGGTCAGCGCATCCGGCGGCCTCGCGGCACCGGGTCGGTCTCGTCGTCGAACTCGCCGATGACCTCCTCCAGGAGGTCCTCCAGCGCGACGAACCCGATCGGCCGGGTCGGCCCGCCACCGTTGCTCACCAGCGCGAGCTGCGCCTGCCGTGCCCGCATGGCGGCCACCGCCTCGGTCACCGACGCCTCGGCCGGCAGCGTGAAGGCGCTGGTCATCAGCTCCTCCGCGGTCGCCGGGCGGCCGGTGGTGACGGCGCGCACCGCCTCGCGTACGTGCACCAGGCCGCACACCTCACCACCGGTGTCGACCACGGCGAGCCGGGACCGGCCGCTGTCGCGGGAGACGTGCTCGATCCGCTCGGCGGTCTCACTCCGGCCCACCGTGACGATCCGGTCGAACGGCTCCATCACCTGGGCGACCGTGGTGCCCTGGAGTTCCAGCATGCTGGTCAGCAGCTGGTGCTGCTCGGCGCCGAGCAGCCCGTGTTCCCGGGACTGCTCCAGCAGGATGCGCAGCTCGTCCGGGCCGTGCACCTGGGCGAGCTGGTCCTGCTGCTGCACCCCGAACAGGCGCAGCATCGCGTTCGCGAGCCCGTTGAGCAGGGACAGCACGGGCCGGGCGATCCGGGCGAACGCCCGGAACGGCAGCGCCAGCAGCATCGCCGACCGCTCCGCGTCGGTGATCGCCCACGACTTCGGGGCCATCTCGCCGACCACCAGGTGCAGGAACGTCACGAGCGACAGCGCGAACACCAGCGCCACCACGTGGCTGACCGCCTCGGGCAGGCCGACCGCGTGCAGCAGCGGGCTGAGCAGGTGCTCGATGGCCGGTTCGGCCAGCGCGCCCAGACCCAGCGTGCACAGCGTGATGCCGAGCTGCGCGCCGGCCAGCATCAGACTCAGCTCGCGGACGCCGTCCAGCGCCGCGCGGGCCGCCCGGCCGCCACCGGCGGCCGCCTGTTCGAGGCGGTACCGCTTGGAGGCGACGAGCGCGAACTCGGCGGCCACGAAGAACCCGTTGAGCGCCAGCAGCACCACGGAGAAGAACAACGCGAATCCGGGGCTCATGCGGAACCCTCCCCGGACACCGAGGCGGCGGGCCGCAGCCGCACCGAGTCGGCCACGTGCCGGTCCACCGCCAGCACCTCGACCAGCACCCGCGGGCCGCCGGCCGGCTCGTCGCCGTCCGCGGCGACCGGGATCTCCAGCCGGTCACCGACCTCGGGCACCCGGCCCAGCTCCCGCATCACCAGCCCGGAGAGCGTGTCGTACTCGGGCGCCTCGGGCAGTTCGATGCCGGTGCTGTCGGCGACCTCGTCGATGCGCCAGCGCGCCGGGACCACCCAGGAGCCGTCCTCCTGCCGCG
Organism: Micromonospora sp. ATLC20; assembly: GCF_057196585.1. Taxonomy (NCBI): domain Bacteria; kingdom Bacillati; phylum Actinomycetota; class Actinomycetes; order Micromonosporales; family Micromonosporaceae; genus Micromonospora; species Micromonospora sp. ATLC20. The sequence goes on along the minus strand of NZ_JBXUOV010000154.1, from coordinate 9,256 downwards.
CCGCGGCCCGGTCCGGCGGGTCGTCCTCGTCGCGGATCGGCCCGACCAGTTCCTCGGCCAGGTCCTCCAGCGTGATCACGCCGGCGAAGCCGCCGTACTCGTCGACCACGCAGGCGAGTTGCCGGTGCCCGGACCGCAGGCGGTCCAGCACCGTCGGCAGCGGCAGCGTCTCGGGCACCAGCAACGGGGGTACGGCCACCGCGTCGACCCGAGTGGTCGCGCGCTGCGCCGGGGGCACCCCGAGCACGTCGGCGATGCCGACCACGCCGACCAGGTCGTCGACGCCCTCGGCGCCGCTCACCGGGAACCGGGAGTGGCCGGTGTCCAGCAGCTCGACGATCCGGCTGACCGGCTCGTCGGCCCGGATGGTGTGCACGTCGACGCGCGGCACCATCGCCTCCCCGGCGGTCAGCTCCCGGAAGTCCAGACCCCGGTCCAGCAGGTCGGACATCTCGGCGTCGAGGTGCCCCTCCTCCCGGGACTCGGCGATGATCTGTTCCAGGTCCTGCGGGGTGGCGCCGCTGGGCAGCTCCTCGATCGGCTCGATGCCGATGCGGCGGAGCAGCCGTACGGCGGCCCGGTCGAACAGCGTGATCAGCGGACCGGCGATCTTCAGGTAGATCAGGGTGGACCGGGACAGCGCCCGGGCGAGCGGCACGGCCCGCGCGATGGCCAGGTTCTTCGGGGCCAGCTCACCCAGGACCATCTGCACGACGGTGGCGATGACCAGGGCGAGCGCCACCGACAACGGCAGCGTGACCGCGCTGGACAGCCCGGCCAGGCCGAGCAGGTCGGCCAGCCCGGCGCCGAGGAACGGCTCGGCGACGTAACCGACGAGCAGGGCGGTCACGGTGATGCCGAGCTGGGCGCCGGACAGCATGAAGGAGAGCCGCCCGGTCACCTCCAGGGCCCGGGCCGCGGCACGGTCGCCACCGTCGGCGAGCTGCTTGAGCTTGCCACGGTCCACGGCGACGTAACCGAACTCCTGGGCCACGAAGTAACCGGTGGCGGCGGTGAGGACGGTGATGAGAAGGAGACCGACGAGGATCAACACGGGAGGTTCAGGGCTCCCGGGGTCGTCGGGGAGGGAATTCGCCGGGTATTACCCGGCCGGCTACTGCTGCCCTCCGGGGCAGGAGAGTCGATCATGCGGCCCATTTTATCGGTACCCGCTGGACGTTCGCTGAGGGTGCCGGGAAGCCTCCCGCACGTCCGGTTCAGCGTCCGGCCAGCTCGTCGGCGTCCAGCAGCGTCCGGTCGACCCGCCCGGAGCGGTACGCGGCCCGGCCGATCATCTGCGCGGCCACCGGCGCGGTGGAGAGCTGGAAGATCGCCACCAGGACCAGCATGCCCAGGTCCGACGGGGTGCGCAGACGCAGCGCCAGCCCGGCCAGCAACAGCAGGACGCCCAGCACCTGCGGCTTGGTGGCCGCGTGCATCCGGTCCAGCACGTCCGGGAAGCGCACCAGCCCGATGCCGGCGACCAGGGCCAGCACCGCACCGGCGAGCAGCAGCACCCCACCCACCCAGTCCGCGACCGCGCCGGCCATCAGGCTGAGCCTCCTTTCGTTCGCGACTGCGGGGCTCGCAAAACCAGCTCACTCCTCGCGCTCACGCTTCAGCCCGGACCGCGAAGCGCACCAGCGACACCGACCCGATGAAGCCGAGCAGCGAGAGCACCACCAGCACGGGCAGCGTGGTGGCGTGCCGGTTCACGGCGGCCTCCGCCCCCACCGCGGCGAGCATCGCCGACAGCAGCAGGTCGGCGCCGACGACCCGGTCGAGCAGGGACGGGCCCCGGTAGATCCGGGCCAGGGCGAGCAGCGCGGTGGCCGAGAGCAGCACGGTCAACGCGACGGCGAGCAGGACTGTCACGGGTGGTTCCTCCGTTCGTCGGGTGCGAGGTCGAGCCGGCGTACCTCGTCGGGAGATCCGATGGCGCGGACGATGCGCCGTTCGACGGCGAGCACGCGCTCGCGGCTGCCGGTGATGTCCTCGGGTCCGCGCACGTCGAGCACGTGCACGTAGAGCACGCCCGCGGCCCGGTCGACGTCGAGGATCAGCGTGCCCGGCACCAGCGAGATCACCTCGGCGGTGAGCGCGAGGTTGAGGTCGGTGCGCACCCGCAGCGGCACCGCGATGATCGCGCCGCGCGGGCGGTAGCCGAGACGCAGCGCCACGGCTGCCACGTGCACGCTGGCGCTGACCAGTTCCGCGACGAACGTCGCCGCGAACACCAGCAGCGCGCGGGGGCGCAACCGGCCGCCGAAGGTGACCGGCGGCAGCGGGAAGAACAGCAGCACGGCCACGCCGACCACCAGTCCGGCGATCACGTTGCCCAGGGAGACGTCGCCCCACAGCAGCAGCCAGGCGGCGACCAGCCAGCCGAGTGCCAGCGCCTGGTCCCGCCGCCGCCCGCCCCGCCCGACGGTCGGCGTCGGAGCGTCCGGGGCGGGCGCCGCACGGGGTACGCCGGCGGGCTCACCGGTCGCACCCCCGCCCGGGGGCAGGTCGTCGGTCACGGCACGTCCCGGGGCAGGACCGCCCGCACGTACGGGGTGCGCTCGCGCAGGTCGGTGGCCGCGTCGGCGGTGACCTGGAACAGCGGCCCGGCCACCAACGTGAACAGCACACCGAGCGCGACCAGGGCGGTGGTGGCCCCGACCATCAGTCCGGGCAGCCGGGCCGGCGGGGTGGTGGTGGCCAGCCGGGGCTCCCGCCAGAACGCGATGTTCCACACCCGGGAGGCCGCGTAGAGCGTGAGCAGGCTGGTCAGCGTGCCGGCCGCGACCAGCACCGTGGGCAGCGTCCCGCCCGCTGCGACGCCCGCCTGGAGCAGCCCGAGCTTGCCGAGGAAGCCGGAGAACGGCGGAATGCCGGCGAGGTTCATCGCGGGGACGAAGAAGAGCACGCCGAGCATCGGGGCGATCCGGGCCAGGCCGCCGATGCGGCGCAGGTCGGTGCTGCCCGCGCGTTCCTCGACCAGGCCGGCGACCAGGAACAGCGTGGTCTGGATGGTGATGTGGTGCACCACGTAGAAGATCGCCCCGGACAGGCCGGCGACGGTGCTCAGCGCCACCCCGAAGATCATGTAGCCGATGTGGCTGACCAGCGTGAAGGACAGCAGCCGCTTCAGGTCCGACTGGGCCACCGCGCCGAGGATGCCGACCACCATGGTCAGCCCGGCCACCACCATCAGCAACGTGGCGACCTGGCCGCCGGGGAACAGCAGCGTCTCGGTGCGGATGATCGCGTACACGCCGACCTTCGTGAGCAGGCCGGCGAAGACCGCCGTCACCGGCGCGGGCGCGGTCGGGTAGCTGTCCGGCAGCCACGCCGACAGCGGGAACACCGCCGCCTTGATCCCGAACGCGAGCAGCAGCATCAGTTGCAGGGTCAGGCGTACGCCCGACGGCAGCGCGTCCAGCCGACCGGCGAGCTGGGCCATGTTCAGCGTGCCGGTGGCCGCGTACACCAGCCCGACGGCGGACAGGAACAGCAGCGACGACAGGATGCTGACCACCACGTACGTCGATCCGGTCCGCAACCGCACCTCGGTGCCGCCCAGCGTGATCAGCACGAAGCTCGCGGCCAGCAGGATCTCGAAGCCGACGAACAGGTTGAACAGGTCCCCGGCCAGGAAGGCGTTCGTCACGCCCGCGGTGAGCACCAGGTACGTGGGGTGGTAGATGTTCACCGGCGCGGTCTCCCCGGTCTCCCCCCGGCCCTGGCCGATCGAGTAGAGCAGGACGCACAGCGTCACCGCCGAGGAGACGAGCACCATCAGCGCCGCCAGCTGGTCGGCGACCAGCACGATGCCCACCGGCGCCGGCCAGCCGCCCACCTGCACCACCACCGGCCCGAACCGGTACGCCTGCACCAGCAGCACCGCCGCCACCACCAGGACGCTGGACAGGCAGAGGACGCTTATCGACCGCTGCAGGCGGGGCCGGCCGGACAGCACGAGGGTGAGCGCCGCGCCGAGCAGCGGCACCACCACCGGCAGCGGCACCAGGGCGCTCATTGGGCTTCCCCGTCCCGGCGCAACCGCCGGCGGGCCGGCTCCGGGTCCACCTGCTCCGGGTCGTCGTCCGGGCCCTCACCGCCGAGGTCCGCGGTGGACACCTCGTTGCTCTCGGCGAGCCGGACGATCTGCCGGTCCTCCAGGTCGTCCTGCACCTCGTCGTCGCCGCTGGTGTACCAGCTCCGGTACGCGACAGCGAGCAGGAACGCGGTCAGCCCGAACGTGATCACCACGGCGGTGAGCACCATGGCCTGCGGCAGCGCGTCGCTCATCTCCCGCTGCGAGGCGGTACCGACCAGCGGAGCGGCGCCGGACCGCCCACCGAGCAGGATGAGCAGGTTCACGCCGTTGCCGAGCAGGATGATGCCGAGCAGGATCCGGGTCAGGCTGCGTTCCAGCAGCAGCGTGACACCGGCGGCGACGAGCACCCCGACCGCCAGCACCAGCACCAGCGTCGGCCCGGCCGCACCCCGCGTCATGACTGGCCCTCGCGCTGGATGACCAGGCCGCGCCCCGCCTCGCCCGCCGCCTCCACGTGCCGGTCCACCTCGGCGCCGAGGCTGCGCAGGATGTCCAGCACCAGCCCGACCACCACCAGGTAGACGCCGATGTCGAAGAACAGCGACGTGACCAGGTAGAAGTCACCGATCAGCGGTAGCCACAGGTTGACCTTGATGCTCTGGAGCACCTCGCCGGTGAGCGCCAGGCCGAGCACGCCGCTGCCGACCGAGATGCCCAGACCCGCGCCGAGCACCGTGCCGGCCCCGACCGGCGCCGCCTCGGCCAGCTCGTACCGGCCGCCGGCCAGGTACCGCAGGGCCAGCGCGAGGCCGGCCACGAGCCCGCCGGCGAAGCCGCCACCGGGGGCGTTGTGCCCGGAGAAGAGCAGGAACAGCGAGAAGATCAGGACGGTGTGGAAGATCAGCCGGGTGACCACCTCGAACACGATCGACCGCCGCCGTTCCGGCAGCGTCTGCCCACCGCGCAGCCACACCGTGCGCCGGTCGCCGGCGCGCAGTGCGGCCGGTGGGGGACGGCGGGGACGCGGCCCGGTGCGGGACCGCTCGTAGATCAGGCTGGCCACGCCGGTCGCGGTGACCACGAGCACCGAGATCTCCCCCATCGTGTCCCAGGCCCGGATGTCGACCAGCGTCACGTTCACGACGTTGCGGCCGTACCCCTCGATCAGGGCCAGGTCCGGGAAGTCGGCGGAGATCGACGCCGCTCGCCGCGCCCCGGCCGCGGCCAGCGCCAGACCGGCCATCACCACACCGGTGGCGATCCCGATGCCGCGGCGGACCCAGCGGCTGCGGCGCAGCGGACGGGCCGAGAACCGCTCCGGCAGCCGACGCAGCACCAGCACGAACACGGCGATCGTCGCGGTCTCCACCAGGAACTGGGTCAGTGCCACGTCCGGCGCGCCGTAGAGGACGAACATCATCGCGGTGCCGTAGCCGGTCACGCCGACGAGCAGCATCGCGGTGAGCCGGCGGCGCGCGCCGACCGCGAGCAGCGCGGCCACCGCGATCACCACGCAGACCACGAGCTGGGCCGGGTTGTCCCAGGTCGCCAGGTCGACCCGCCACGGCGCGGTCGCGATCATCGCCCCGCCCGGCACGAACACCAGCACGAGCAGCACGGTGCCGAGGTACTGCGGCAACGACCCGCGCTGGGTGGCGCCGGTGACCTCGATGGCAAGCCGGTCGAAGGCGTGCGTCACCCACTCGTACCCCTGGTTGCCACCCACCGGCGAGCGCAGCCGGGCCAGCGCGGGCGCCAGCGGGCCGCGGGCCAGGTGCAGCACCACACCGCCGGCCAGCACGAGGGCGGACAGGCCGAGCGCCGCCGTGGGGCCGTGCCAGAGCGCCAGGTGCTCCTCGACCGGCCCGAACAGCTCGGCGTACGGCTCGAACAGGCCGCTCAGCCACCCGGCCGCCGGGCCGGCGGCGAGCCCGGCCACGGCGAGCAGCGCCGGGGGTACGAGCATCGCGGCGGGCGGCCGGGCCAGCTCGGTGTCCGGCGTGCCGGGCCGGGTGCCGAACGCGCCCCAGAGGAACCGGATGCTGTACGCGACGGTGAGCGCGCTGCCCACCACCAGCACGGTCAGCACCAGCGGATCACCGGTGAACGCGGCGAGCGCCGCCTCCTTCCCGACGAACCCGAGCAGCGGCGGCACCCCGGCCATCGAGGCGGCGGCCAGCGTGGCGACGACGGCCAGCACCGGCGCGGTCCGCCTGATCCCGGACAGCTCCCGCAGGTCACGGGTGCCGGCCTCGTGGTCGAGGATGCCGACGACGAGGAACAGCGCCGCCTTGAACAGGGCGTGTGCCGCCAGCATCGCCACCCCGGCCAGCGCCGCCTTCGAGGTGCCCGCACCGAACACCACTGTCAGCAGACCGAGCTGGCTGACCGTCCCGTACGCCAGCAGCAGCTTCAGGTCGGTCTGCCGCAGCGCCGCCCACCCGCCGATGACGAGCGTGACCAGCCCGGCGACCACGGTGACCGGTCGCCACCCGTCGACCGGGGCGAGCACCGGGCCGAGCAGTCCGATGAGGAAGATGCCGGCCTTCACCATCGCCGCCGCGTGCAGGTACGCGCTCACCGGCGTCGGGGCAGCCATCGCCACCGGCAGCCAGGCGTTGAACGGGAACACCGCGGACTTCGCCAGTGCCCCGGCGAGGATGAGCAGCACCGCGACGACCAGGTACCCGCCGCCGGGCAGCGGCGCCGAGGCCACCGCCGACCACCGGTAGCCGCCGGCGTGGTGGCCGAGCAGCAGGAACCCGACGAGCATGGCGAGCCCGCCCAGCGTGGTCACTGTCAGCGCCTGCGCGGCGGCCCACCGGCTGGACCGGCGCTCGGTGCTGTGCCCGATGAGCAGGTACGAGAAGACGGTGGTCAGTTCCCAGAAGACGTAGAGCAGCAGCAGGTCGTCGGAGACGACGAGGCCGAGCATCGCCCCGGCGAAGGCGACCATGACGGCGGCGAACCGGGCCAGCCCGATGGACCCGGGCGGGAAGTAGCGGGCGGAGTAGACCAGCACGAGCGCGCCGACGCCGCCGACGAGCAGCAGCATCAGCCAGGACAACGTCGTGACGCGCAGCGCCACGTCGAGCTGGAGCTGCGAGATCCACTGGTACGTCTCGACCACTTCGCCGCCGTCGCGTACCGCTCCGGTGTGCGCCGCCGCCCAGACCGCTGTGGCGGCCGGGGCGAGCGCGAGCAGCAGGCAGGCGCGCGGACCCCACCGGCGGACCAGCAGCGGGGCGAGCAGCGCCGCCACCAGGTGCACGATCAGCAGGACGAGCACACGTACTCCCGGTCGAGATGACAGCGCGCGAACACGCTGGTGTCACAACCGATCACACGCCACAGAGGCACCGAACCGGGCGGTTTTCCCCAAAACCCACCCTTACCCCACCCGGCGTGCAGCCGCCCCATCGCCCGGTGATCAAGGAGTTCGTGTCCGGGAACACGCCGGAACCCGCCGCGAACTCCTTGATCACCGGGGTGGTTGGGGTGCGAGGAGGGGGCGGGTGGGAGGGGGCGGTCAGGGGGTGGGGCCGGGGGTGGCCAGCTGGTGGGCGGCCCGGTCCACCGCGCGCTGGGCGGCGGCCAGGGAACGCAGCGGCAGCCGGGCGTCCCGGCTCTCCCGGCGCTGGACGAAGTAGTGCACGGCGGCCCGGACCCGGGCACGGTCGGCGGCGCTGGACCGGGTGGTCGCCAGGATCATCTCGCGCAGCCGCGCGGCGAGTTCCTCGGCCAGCTCCAGATCAGGACCGTGCAGCCCGGCGCGGAGCGCCACCAGTCGACTGTCGACCTTGCGGATGAGCACGTCGGTTCCGGACCCCCGGCCTCGTTCCTCGACGGTCATCCACGCCTCCACCCCACGCCGCATCGCGAGTGAAGTTACTTTATGTTGCAGCCCACAAGCAAGCAGTTAAGTAAGACTTAACGGAATAATCGCCCATTCCATTCTTCGACTGCCGCCCGCGGGACGGAACGGTCCGGCGGCGGGCCGGTTGTCACACCCGCGCGGCAGGATGGGTGCGTGGCGGACGAGGTGGCCCGGTCAGGCGGGTCGGGCAGGTCGGGCGGGGTGCTGGCGGAGTTCGGCGCGGCGACCCGGGAGTGGTTCACCGCGGCGTTCGCCGCGCCCACCCCGGCCCAGGAGGGCGCCTGGCGCTCGGTCGCCGCCGCCCGCAACGCGCTCGTCGTCGCGCCGACCGGCTCCGGCAAGACGCTCGCGGCGTTCCTCTGGTCGCTCGACCGGCTCGCCAAGGAGCCACCGCCGGCCGATCCCCGGCGCCGCTGCCGGGTGCTCTACGTGAGCCCGCTCAAGGCGCTCGCCGTCGACGTGGAACGCAACCTGCGCGCCCCGCTCACCGGCATCCGCCAGGCCGCCTCCCGGCTCGGCCTGGTCCCGCCGGACGTCACCGTCGGGATGCGGACCGGCGACACCCCGGCCGACGAGCGCCGGGCCTTCGCCCGCACCCCGCCGGACATCCTCATCACCACACCCGAGTCGCTGTTCCTGCTGCTCACCTCCGCCGCCCGCGACTCGCTGCGCGGCGTCGACACGGTCATCGTGGACGAGGTGCACGCGGTCGCCGGCACCAAGCGCGGCGCGCACCTGGCGCTGTCCCTGGAACGCCTCGACGCGCTGCTGGAGCGACCGGCGCAACGGATCGGGCTGTCCGCCACCGTCCGGCCGATCGACGTGTGCGCCCGCTTCCTCGGCGGCGCGCGCCCGGTCGACGTGGTGCAGCCGCCGTCGAACAAGACCATCGAGGTCAGCGTCCAGGTCCCGGTGGAGGACATGACGCGCCTCGACGAGCAGGAGCCACCCGAGGACGATCTCGGCGGCCTCGCGCCCCGCCGCCCCTCCATCTGGCCGGCGGTCGAGGAACGCGTGTTCGCGCTGATCCGCGCGCACCGGTCCACGATCGTGTTCACCAACTCCCGGCGTAGCGCCGAACGCCTCTGCGCCCGCCTCAACGAGCTGGCCGCCGAGGAGATCGAGGCGGCGTCCGGCCCGGAGGGCGGTCGCGTGGCCCGGGGCGGGGAGCCGGTGCGCGTATCCGATCTGCTGCCCGGCGTCGACGGCCCGCCGGCCGGCGACGAGGCCGGGCTCGACGACGCCGACGGGCTCGGCCCGGTGTCCGGCGGCGGGCCGGCCGACGGGAGCCGGGCCCGGCGCGGGGCGGAGGCGTTCGGCGGGCCGGTGGGGCC
>NZ_JBXUOV010000153.1:0-13863 GCF_057196585.1 Micromonospora sp. ATLC20 | reverse complement strand
GCCGGGCGCCGGGCCGGGCACAGGTTCCGGTCGCGCGCCGGCCGGCGCCGCCGACCCGTCCTGCGGGCGCTTCGCGGCCGACGTCTGCGCCGCGTACCTGCGCATCGCCACCACCGGACGGGCCGACGCGGCGGCGGTCGAGCTGCTGCGCCGGTCGTCGCCGGCCGGCGTGCTGGACCGGATCAAGTCGCCGACGCTGCTGGTGCAGGGCGAGGCGGACACGCTGTTCCCGCTGGCCGAGGCGGACGCCAACGCCCGGGGCATCGCGGCGGCCGGCACGCCGGTACGGGTCGCCTGGTTCACCGGCGGCCACGACGGCGGCTCCGGACCCACCTCCGACTCCGACCGGGTGAAGTTCCTGACCGCGCAGTGGCTCGACCACTACGTCAAGGGTGACGGAGCTGCCCCCGGCGACACGTTCACGTTCTCCCGGATCGCCGGCTTCGACGCGCTCGACCGGGGCCTGGTCGCCACCGGCTTCCGTACCGCCGACTATCCGGGCCTGGCCGGGCAGGATCGCCGCGAGGTGACGCTCGCCGGTCCGCCGCAGCCGGTCGCCGTACCGCCGAACGGCAACCCGGCGGCGATCTCCTCGGTGCCGTTCGCGGGTGCGCTCGGCTCGCTGCTGGACGGCGTCGCCGGTGACATCCCCGGCCAGCACGCCCGCTTCGAGTCGGCGCCGCTGGACGAGCCGGTCGACGTGGTGGGCGCGCCCACGGTGCGGATCAGGGCAGCCTCACCGACCGGCGAGGCGGTGCTGTTCGTGAAGCTCTACGACGTCGACCCGCAGGGCGCCGCCACGCTGCCGTCCGGCCTGGTCGCGCCGGTGCGCCTGACCGGCCTGCCGGCCACCGTCGACGCGGCCACGCCGGTCACCGTGACGCTGCCGGGGATCGTCCGGCGGGTCGAGGCCGGGCACCGGTTGCGGCTCGTGGTGGCGACGTCGGACCAGGCGTACGCCTCGCCGGCCGAACCGGCCGTGCACACGGTGGCGCTCGCCGACGGGCCGCTGACGCTGCCCACCGTCGACTCCACGCCGATCCCCACCACCGCGACGATCTGGCGCTGGGCGCTGGCCGGCCTGCTCGCCGCGATCGTGGCCGGGCTCGTCGTGGTCGTGCTGCTCACCCGCCGCCGGCACCGCCGCCAGGACGACTCCGTGCACCCGGAGTACGCGGGCGTCCCGCTCGCCGTACGCAACCTGCGCAAGGAGTACGCGGACGGCTTCGTCGCGGTCTCCGACGTCGACTTCGAGGTGCACCCCGGTCGGGTGGTCGGCCTGCTCGGACCCAACGGGGCGGGCAAGACCACCACGCTGCGGGTGCTGATGGGGCTGACCCAGCCCACGGCCGGAGAGATCTACGTCTTCGGGCACCGGCTGGTGCCGGGCTCGCCGGTGCTGTCCCGGATCGGCGCGCTGGTCGAGGGGCCGGGCTTCCTGCCGCACCTGTCCGGTCTGGACAACCTCAAGGCGTACTGGCGGGCGACCGGCCGGCCGTGGGAGGACGCGCACTTCGACGAGGCGCTGGAGATCGCCGGCCTGGGCGACTCGGTGCACCGGCGGACGAAGAAGTACAGCCACGGCATGCGGCAGCGGCTGGCCATCGCCCAGGCCATGCTCGGCCTGCCCGAGCTGCTGGTGCTGGACGAGCCGACGGACGGGCTGGACCCGCCGCAGATCGCCGAGATGCGCCGGGTGCTCCAGCGCTACGCCACCGACGGGCGGGCGGTGCTGGTCTCCAGCCACCTGCTGGCCGAGGTGGAGCAGACCTGCACGCACGCGGTGGTGGTGAACAAGGGGCGGATCGTGGCGTCCGGCCCGGTGGAGGACATCGTCGGCGAGTCGCCGAGCGTGCTGTTCGAGGTGAGCGACCCGGACGCGGCCCGGACGGTGCTCGACCGGCTCGACGGCGTACGGGTGCTGCCCGACACCGAGGGCGGTCTGGTGGTCGACACCAACGGCACCGCCCGCAGCGAGGTGGTGGCCGAACTGGTCCGCGCCGGCATCGGGGTGGACCGGGTGGTGCCCCGGCGCCGCCTGGAGGACGCGTTCCTCGCCCTGGTGGGCGAGAACTCTCGGGGAAGCGGGGACCGGTGATGGCGGGTTCGTCTGTGGCAGAGTCGCCTGGCGGCGGCACGTCCGGTACGGCGGCGCCGGGCGCGGGCGGGGCGGCTGCCGGTTACCGGCCCTCGGCCACGCTCCCGTTCGCGGCGGAGTTCCGGCGGCAGGCGTCGCGCCGGCGTACCCAGCTCGCGCTGGGGTTCATGGTGCTGCTGCCGCTGATCATCCTGGTGGCGTTCCAGTTCGACGCCGGGGACGACGACGGCGGCGGGCGGGGCGAGTTCTCCAGCCTGGCCGACCTGGCCACGTCGGGCGGGCTCAACTTCACCCTGTTCTCGATCCTGGTGTCCGCGTCGTTCCTGCTGGTCGTGGTGGTGGCGCTGTTCTGCGGCGACACGGTGGCGAGCGAGGCGAGCTGGGGCAGCCTGCGCTACCTGCTGGCGGTGCCGGTGCCCCGGGCCCGGCTGCTCGCGGTGAAGCTGGTGGTCGCGCTCGCGTACTCGGGGCTGGCCCTGCTGTTGCTGGCCGGCACCGCGCTGCTCGCCGGCACGCTCCGGTACGGCTGGAAGCCGCTGAGCAGCCAGGTCTCGGCCGAGCTGGCGCCTGCAGACGGGTTGCTGCGGTTGCTCGGCGTACTCGGTTATCTCGCGGTCGTGCTGCTGGTGGTCGCCGGGCTGGCGTTCCTGCTGTCGGTGACCACGGACGCCGCGCTGGGTGCGGTCGGCGGGGCGGTGCTGCTGTGGATCCTCTCCAGCATCCTGGACCAGATCACCGCGCTGGGCGGGCTGCGCAACCTGCTGCCGACCCACTACAGCAGCGCCTGGCTGGGGTTGCTGTCCACGCCGATGCAGACCGACGACGTGGTCAAGGGCGCGTTCTCGGCGGTCGTCTACGCCACGCTGTTCTGGGGCCTGGCCTTCTGGCGCTTCACCCGCAAGGACGTCACGAGCTGAGGTGACCGGACGGGGTCGCGGCGGGGCGGCCGGGCCCATATCATGGGAGCGTTCCCATGAGATTGTCCCGCCTGCAAAGATATCGATTAACATCTATCAATAGTCCCGCCATCCTGGACGGCGTCCGCCACCCGTACCAGGAGGTTCCCATGATCCCGGCGCAGCTGAAGGCCCCCGCACTGTCCCTGTTCCGCATCGTCACCGGCCTGCTCTTCCTCTGCCACGGCGCCGCCTCGATATTCGGCGTCTTCGGCGGCAATCCGGCCACCGGCGGCGCTGTCCCGTTCGCCACCTGGCCCGGCTGGTGGGCGGCGCTGATCCAGCTCGTGTGCGGCGCGCTGGTGCTCGTCGGCCTGTTCACCCGGCCGGCCGCGCTGCTCGCCTCCGGTTCGATGGCGTACGCGTACTTCGTGGTGCACCAGCCGCACCACCTGATGCCGATGCAGAACGGCGGCGAGCTGGCCGCGCTCTTCTGCTGGTCGTTCCTGCTGGTCGCGGTGCTCGGCCCGGGCAACTGGGCGATCGACGCGCTGCTGGCCCGCCGCAACGCCGTCCCGGCCGAGCGCGCCGCCGCGCCGGCCTCGGTCCCGGTCTGAGCGTCCGCGCCGAACCAGATCCCGGTCGGGGCGCTCCCGTGCCGGGTTCTGGTTCTACAGCGGATTGACCGGCGGCGTCGTGGGCGGCGGTGGGGCGGCCGGCGTGGGCGTGCCGGCCGGGCCGGGCTCCCGGCGCTTCCACGCGCTGACGCCCAGCCGGCCGGTGTTGCCGAGGTCGATCGGCCCGTCCAGGGCGACCGGGTACGCCGGCCGGCCGGCCACCGGCGCGACGTCGAGTTCGGTGCCGTCCGTCGCCACCACTGTCGGGTCGGTGACCAGGTTCCGCCAGATCAACGCCGCGCCGGCCCGCTCGCCGGGGGCCAGCACGATCCGGGTGGGCGGGTGGTCGAAGCCGGAGGTGATCGGCTTGGCACCCGGGATGATCCGCACCTCGATCGGGTCGCCGTCGGCGTCCCGGAGCGTGACCGCCGGATAGCCACGCAGCTCGTACGGCTGGTCGCCGCAGTTGAGCAGGTCCAGGCCCATCGCCCGCAGCCCCATCGCGGCGCTCACGCCCAGCTCGGTGATCGCGATGCCCTCGGGGGAGCAGGTGGCGGCGGGTGCCGGCCCGGCCGTGGGGGCGCCCGGTCGCGGCGGCACCGTGGTCAGCGGGTCGACACCGGTGAGGGGCGGGTCGGGCAGCCGCCCGTCGGCGGGCCCCTGCGCCGGGGCGCAGGCGGTCAGCAGCGCCACGCCGGTGAGGGCGCCGATCAGGCGCGCCGGTCTCCGCATCCGGCGATCATGCCACTCCGTCGCGCTCGGCGATGACCGCGTCGAGCAGGCCCGGGTAGACGCGGTCCAGTTCCTCGCGGCGCAGCCGAACGTAGCGGGTGGTGCCGGCGACCCGGGTGCGGGTCAGGCCGGCCTCCCGCAGCACCTTGAGGTGGTGGCTGCGGGTCGCCTTGGAGACACCGAACTCGAACGAGCCGCAGGCGTGTTCTCCGCCCGGCGCGAGCGCGCGCACGATCTGCAGCCGGACGTCGTCGGCCAGCGCCGCCAGGACGGCGGTGACGGGCACCTCGCGCAGCTCGGGTTCGTGCAGCTCCATGTGACAACGATAACCCATGTTCGACAATCGTCGAACAAGTTCCTAGAGTCGGGGCGTTGGTTCGACGATACTCGAACATAGGAGCTGCGATGCGTTCCCGTCACGCCACCCTCCCGATCTTCGCCGTGGTCAGCTGGGGCGTCATGTTCCCCGTGCTCGCCAGCGCGCTCACCCGCGTCGACGCCCTCAACCTGACCACCGTCCGGTACGTGCTCGCCACCGCCGTGCTGCTCGCCCTGCTGCTGGCCCGCGAGGGCGTGGCCGCCCTGTCCACCCAGCGGCGCGGGCTCGAGGTGGTGCTCCTCGGCGCGCTCGGCTTCGCCGGGTTCAACACGCTGACGAATCTCGCCCTCGGCCACGCCGCGCCGCAGCAGATCGCGCTGTTCGCGGCCACCGTGCCGCTGGTCACCCAGTTCGTCCGCTGGGCGCGCGACGGCGTCCGCCCACGTCCGGTACTGCTCGGCATCTCGCTCGTCGCCCTGGCCGGCGTCGGCCTGGTTATCACCCGCGGCCGGCTCGACGGGCTGGGCCAGTTCGGCTGGGGCGGTCTGCTCATGATCGGTGCCGTGTTCGGCTGGGCGTTCTACACCCACGGCGCGAGCCGGTTCCCCGAGTGGTCCGCGCTGCGCTACACCACGCTGACCGCCGTCGCCGGCATGATCGCCATGATCGGCGCCAGCGCCGTCGCCGACCTCACCGGGCTCCAGCACGCGCCGTCCACCGCCGACCTCGTCGCCGTCGCTCCGCAGCTCGCGTACGCGGTGCTGGTCGCCGCCGTCCTCGCGGTGCTGGCGTGGAACACCGGCGTGCGGCGGCTCGGCCCGGCGAATGCCGCGCTGTTCATGAACCTGGTGCCGGTGGCCACGTTCGCGGTGCAGATCGTGCGCGGATACCGGCCGGTCGCGGTGGAGCTGGTGGGCGCCGGGCTGACCATCGCCGCCCTGGTGGCCGCGAACCTCGTCACCCGTGCCCCCTCGGCAGCGGCGACCGCGACGGCGCCGGCACCGGTCGCGGTGGTGGACCGGCCCGCGGTGGTGGACCCGGTCGCGGTGGTCGGACGCTGAGCCGGCCCACAGCGTGGGATCCCGAGGTGGCGCGGCCGTGAGCAGCGCATAGACTCGGCGGCACAACTGAATACCTCATCCAGAGGGGCTGAGGGATACGGCCCGACGACGCCCCGGCAACCACCCGCACGCTCGACGACGAGCGACAGCGGGCAGGTGCCAATTCCGTCCCCGCCGCACCCGGCGATGCGGGGAAAGATGAGAGGAACTCCTCGACATGACGTCGACGCTTCCCGTCGCCACCGGTATCGACACCACCCTCAGCCCGGCCCGCGCCCTGGTCTGCCGCGCCTGTTCGGCGCGCTACCCGCTGGCCGCCCAGCACGCCTGTTACGAGTGCTTCGGGCCGCTGGAGGTCGACTACGACACCGCCGCGCTCGCCACCGTCACCCGGGAGCAGATCGAGGCCGGTCCGGCGAACATCTGGCGGTACGCGGCACTGCTGCCCGCCGGTCAGGACCCGGCCACCCGGGTCACGCTCGACCCGGGGCTGACCCCGCTGGTCGCCGCCCCGAACCTCGCCGCCGAGCTGGGGCTCACCGCGCCGCTCTGGGTCAAGGACGACAGCGCGAACCCCACCCACTCGTTCAAGGACCGGGTCGTCTCGGTGGCGCTCACCGCCGCCCAGGCGCTCGGCTTCACCCGCTACGCCTGCGCCTCCACCGGCAACCTCGCCAACTCCGTCGCCGCGCACGGGGCCCGGGCCGGCGTGCCGTCGGTCGTCTTCATCCCCGGTGACCTGGAGCAGGGCAAGGTCGTCACCACCGCCGTGTACGGCGGCGACCTGGTCGCCATCGACGGCTCGTACGACGACGTGAACCGGCTCTGCGGCGAACTGGTGGAGACCGACGAGTTCGAGGACACCGCGTTCGTCAACGTCAACGTGCGGCCCTACTACGCCGAGGGCTCCAAGACGCTCGGCTACGAGGTGGCCGAGCAGCTCGGCTGGCGGATCCCGGCCCAGGTGGTCATCCCGATGGCCAGTGGCGAGCTGCTCACCAAGATCGACAAGGCGTTCACCGAGCTGGTCGAGATCGGGCTGGTCGAGGCGCCGGCCGGTGGCTGGAAGGTGTTCGGCGCGCAGTCGGCCGGCTGCAACCCGATCGCCACCGCGCTGCACGGCGACACCGACACGATCACGCCGGTCAAGCCGGTCGGCATCGCCAAGTCGCTGAACATCGGCGACCCGGCCGCCGGGCTGTACGCGCTGGAGGCGGTGCGCCGTACCGGCGGCTGGATGGACTACGCCGACGACGACGAGATCCGCGCCGGCATCCGGCTGCTCGCCCGTACCACAGGGGTGTTCGCCGAGACGGCCGGCGGCGTGACCGTCGCCGTGCTGCGCAAGCTGGTCGAGTCGGGCCGGCTCGACCCGTCCGCCGAGACTGTCGTCTTCAACACCGGCGAGGGCCTGAAGACGCTCGACGCGGTGGCCGCCCAGGTCGGCCCCACCCACCGCATCAAGCCCAGCCTGCGCGCCGCCCGCGACGCCGGCCTCCTCGCCTGACGGTCCCTTCTCCCGCCACCCCGGCCGGGCCGGGGTGGCCGGGTGGGGGAGGTGGGGCTCGCCCGGGTGGGGGATCGGGTGAGACCGGTGGGTAACCGGTGATGTGCGGTGAGTGCCAGAAAACCACCCTCAAGGACTTGACGGCAGGAACCGGACGGCGCAAGATGCTTCGTGCGGGAGGGCATCCGCCGGAGACTTTTCAAGTTCTTGCGACCCAACGCCGGAGGCGTTGTGCGGACGTCCCTCCCGACCAACGTTCGAAGGGGTCGGCGGAAAACCGCTGGCCCCTTCGCTGTGTCCGGCGCACCCTCGGTGGCATGACGCTCACCGTGACGCCGCTGGATCCCACCGACCGGCAGACGCTCGACGCGGTGTACCGGATCGCCTGCGCCGCCCAGGCCGTCGACGAACCGGACCTTCCGCCGACCTGCCGCCGCCGCTTCGAGGCGCTGCTGTCGCACCCGATGCCCGGCATCGAGGGACGCTGGCTCGTCGCCCGCCTGGACGGGCTGCCGGTCGGCTGGCTCCGGCTGCACCTGCACACGATCGAGAACACCGAGAACGCGAGCGTCGAACTGACCGTCGACCCGGCGTACCGGCGGCGCGGCATCGGACGCGCGCTGCACGAGCACGGCGTCCGGCTGCTCCGCGAGCGCGGCGGCAAACGCCTGGTCGGCTCGACCGCCGCCGCGCTGCCCGGCGAGGAGGACCAGGTCTTCCCCGGCGCCGCGTTCGCCGCCGCCCTGGGCGCCGAGCCGGCGCTGGCCGACGTCCGCCGCCGGCTCGACGTGACCGGGCTCGACCGTGACCGGCTCGCCGCGCTGCTGGCCGAGGCCCGCGCCGCGGCCACCGGCTACCGGCTGGTGCGGTGGCGCGAGCACGCGCCCGACGAGTACGTCGCGGACGCCGCCTACCTGGAGGGCCGGCTGCTGCTCGACGCGCCCATGGGCGAGCTGGACTGGGAGCCGGAGCGGATGGACGCGGCGCGGGTGCGGGACGCGGAACGGGCGCTGGACGCCCGGGGCGTACGCCGCTACAACACCGGTGCGGTGCACGAGGCGACCGGCCGCCTGGTCGGCTGGACCCAGCTCAGCCTTGACGCGAGCAGCACCGACCACGCCTGGCAGCAGATCACCCTGGTCGACCCCGATCACCGCGGCCACCGGCTCGGCCTGCTCTGCAAGGCGGAGAACCTGGCGTACGCGCTGGCGCACGAACCGGCGTTGCGGGCCGTCGACACCTGGAACGCGGCGGCGAACCGGCACATGATCGCGATCAACGAGAAGCTCGGCTTCCGCCCGGTGGCCGGCTCGATCGACTGGCAGTTGACGACCTCCCGCCATGCGCGGCCCCGCGCCTGACGCGACCGTCCGAGGCGCGGCTACCCGCCCGCGCGGAGCCGCGCGCTGAGTTCCGTGATCGCCGCGTGGAAGTCGTCGTCCGGCTCGAAGCGGTGCCGGTTGACGGCCGGCGGCACGGTGTCGGTCGGCGGGATCAGCAGGCCGCGCGGGTCGCGTACGCGCCGATCGACCCGGCCGGCCGGATACGCCGGCGAGGCGTCCGGGAACACCGGGCCCCCGATCGGGTCGGTGCGCCGCCACAGGTTGATCCAGCGCCAGCCGATCCGCTCGCCCACCTCGTGCAACTGTCGTTCGTTGACGTACGCCGGGAAGATCCGGGCGTACAGGCGCGTCAGCGGGGTGACGTAGGTGAGCAGAGCGAGTCGGCGCAGGCGGTCCGGGGGTAGTTGGAGCACGGTGGCAGCGGCCAGTACGCTGCCGTGACTCTGCGCCGCCAGGATGACGCCGTCTCCCCCGGCGGTCAGGGTGCGGATCCGCCGGGTCAGATCCGGCACCACTCGCTCGGCGTAGCAGGGGGGCGCCAGGGGGTGCGTCGCCCGCGGCCAGAACGTGGCCAGTTCCCAGAGCACCGCGACCATCCGTCCGGCCGGGGACCGGGGGCCCCGCAGACCGACCACCGCGAGGGCGACCGCGAGCCATACGATGACAAAGGTCCCCAGATCGGTCACGAAGACGATCGGTAGGCCCAGCTTCGGCCCGCCCAGCTCCAGCGCCAGCTGGCCCGGCCCGCCGTACCACGGTGACATCCCCGCCGCGCCGAGGGTCAGCAGCACGAGGGCCGCGGACGTCGTCAGCAGTGGCGCGCCGAGCCGGTCGGAGAGCCAGGAGCGGACGATCGCCCGCCGGACCGCGCGTACCCGCTCGGGTGGCACCCGGGGCACCTCCGGGAACTCCTGTCGGACCAGTTCCTCCGCGGCCCGCAGCCGGCGGGCCCGGCCGAGCCGACCGCCGGCCAGCGCCAGCAGTGCCGCCACGGGCAGCGCCAGCGAGATTCCCAGGATCACCCAGCGGAAGGCGGCGGGCGGCCACAGCGGCGGCGCTCCTGGTGGCAGCGGGCGGGCCAGGGTCGGTTCCGACCCCCGGTCGAGATACCCGGCCAGCAGGAAGTTGACCGCCGCGGAGTAGGCCACCGCCATCCCGACGGCGAGAGTCGTGAGCACCGGCGCGCCCAGCCCGAGAACCATGATGTGCGGCCTGATCGAGGGCCGCCGTCCCTGCACGGCCGTCCTCACCCCGAGCGCCGTCACCAGGACGACCTGAGCGACGAACAGGGCGGAGGACATCTCCTCCGAGCCGGGCAGGGTGTCCTGCGCCCGCCACGAGGGGCGCGGCACCAACGCGTAGGCCAGGGCCAGGGCCGTGAGCCCGAGGGCGGCCAGCCGCACCGAACGGACGATGATCTCGCTGCCCGGCCCGGTGCCGCGCCGCTCGACGGATGGGCGGCAGAGCACCGCGAGCGCGACGGCGAGCAGCGCCGCGTCGGCGGCCAGCAGCACGTACCCGATGGGGGACCGGTCCTGCCCGGTGACGGGAAGCAGGAGCGCGACGTCCAGCGTGCCGAGCGCGATGGCCACGTGCAGCGAACGCAGGCGGCGCAGCAGCGCCCGGGTGTCCCAGAAGGCCGGCTCGTCCAGCCGGTCCGCGCCCACACCCTGGGCGGCGCCGCGAGCGTCCTCGGGGAGCTGCCAGGTCCGGGCGCTCAGTCGCCACAGCACGGCGATCCCGGCAATCGGCACGATCGCCAGGATCGCCAGCCGGGCGCCGACCGGAACCCCGGCGAGCCAGGACACCCACCGCCGCGCCTCCACGCACCGGGGGTAGGCGGTGCACTGCCAGGCGACCAGGTCGAGGGAGACACCGACGAGGGAGAGCACGTACAGGGCGGTCAGGGTTGCGGCCAACAGCCGGCAGAGAGCGCGGTCCACCGCCGCCTCGCGTCCGGCCACCGGCAGCATCCAGACCGCGATGTTCGCGAGCATGAACGGCAGCAACAGGACCAGCAGCAGGGTCCGGCGGGCCCGGCCGCCGGCGAGCGGTCCCCAGCGGTACGCCTCCAGCGTCACCCCGCCCGGGCCGGTCGGATCGCCGAAGCCCGGCCGGGGACGGTAGAACCCGGCGTTCGCGTCACCGGCCACCCGGACCACGATCGGGCGGTCGAGGATGGCCTCGGGGCCACGGTCGCCGACCCCGTGTACCCGGATCTCTGTCATCCGCATCGGTACCACCCGTCGTCGTCGCCGGTGCGGCATACCCGACGTGCGGTGTGCTACGCCCTCCCCGGTCACGACCGCGGACAATCTCCAGTTGTGACACGCCCCTACTGATCTGGTGCCTTTCTGTTGCATGATGGCGGGCATGACGGAGACCCCGCACCCCCTGTACGACAGGCACCGCGAGACCCTCGACCGGGCGCTGACCGCCATCGCGGAGCGCGGGTACTGGTCGGCCTACCCCGAGTCGCCCAGCCCCCGGGTGTACGGCGAGACGGCCGCCGCCGACGGCAAGGCCGCCTTCGAGGCGTACCTGGGCGGCGACTTCCCGCTCGACCAGGCCGGTGACGGCACCACAGTGGCGACCGAGACCAGCCCGTTCGGAGTGGCGCTGGACGTGCGCTACCCGCACGCGAGCGCCGACCAGCTGGTGTCCGCCGCGAGCGCGGCGCTGCCCGCCTGGCGCGACGCCGGCCCGCAGGCCCGCGCCGGTGTCTGCCTGGAGATCCTGGACCGGCTGCACCGCAACGTGTTCGAGCTGGCGAACGCGGTGCAGTTCACCAGCGGCCAGGCGTTCGTGATGGCGTTCCAGGCCGGTGGCGCGCACGCGCTGGACCGGGCGCTGGAGGCGATCGCCTACGCGTACGCGGAGATGACCCGTCACCCGGGGACCGCCGGCTGGGAGAAGGCCGCAGGCAAGGGCGACCCGTTGCGGATGACCAAGACCTTCCACGTGGTGCCGCGCGGGGTCGCGCTGGTCATCGGCTGCAACACGTTCCCGACCTGGAACTCGTACCCCGGTCTGTTCGCCTCGCTGGCCACCGGCAACCCGGTGGTGGTGAAGCCGCACCCGCGCGCGGTGCTGCCGCTGGCGATCACCGTCAAGTACGCCCGCCAGGTGCTCGCCGAGGCCGGCTTCGACCCGAACCTGGTGCAGCTCGCTCCGGAGACGGACGGCGAGAAGCTCGCCACCACGCTGGCCCTGCACCCGGCGGTCAAGATCGTCGACTTCACCGGCTCCACCGAGTACGGCGACTGGCTGGAGGCGAACGCCCGGCAGGCCGCCGTCTACACCGAGAAGGCCGGCCTGAACACGGTGGTGATCGACTCCACCGACGACTTCGCCGGGCTCTGCCGCAACCTCGGCTTCACGCTGACCCTGTACAGCGGCCAGATGTGCACCACCTCGCAGAACCTGCTGATCCCGCGCGACGGCATCTCCACCGACCAGGGGCACAAGAGCTTCGACGAGGTGGCCGCCGGGATCGCCGGCGCGGTCGCGAAGCTGACCGCCGACCCGGCCCGGGGCGTCGAGCTGACCGGCGCGATCGTCAACGACGGCGTGCTGGAGCGGCTGGAGGAGGTCACCAAGGTCGGCGAGCCGGTGCTGGAGTCGCGCACCGTCGAGCACCCGTCGTTCCCCGGCGCGGTGGTGCGTACGCCGACCGTGGTGAAGCTCGACGCGTCCGACACCGCCACCTACTCGCGGGAGTGGTTCGGGCCGATCTCGTTCGCCATCGCCACCGACTCGACCGAGCACAGCCTGCGCATCCTGCGCGAGACGGTGGGGGAGAAGGGTGCGCTGACCGCGGGCGTCTACTCCACCGACGAGGCGGTGCTGGACGCGGCCGAGGCCGCGGCGGTCGACGCCGGGGTGCACCTGTCCTGCAACCTGACCGGCGGGGTGTTCGTCAACCAGTCGGCCGCGTTCTCCGACTTCCACGGCTCCGGCGCGAACGCGGCGGCCAACTCGGCGCTGACCGACGGCGCGTACGTGGCAAACCGGTTCCGCATCGTCCAGAGCCGCCGGCACGCCTGAAAGGAGGGGCCCCTTCTTAACGCCTCCGGTAGAGGAGGGGCCCCTCATTGACGCCGCGATCAACGCCGCGCCCGGTCAGGCCCGGCGGCGCATCTGGAGTTCGTACAGGCCGGTGATCCGGGGGTGCGGCACCCGTACCCCGGTGTCCACGAAGCCCAGCTTCTGATAGGCCCGGTAGGCGCGGTCGTTGCCGACCACCACCTCCATCATCAGCTCGGGCCGCCCGCAGGCGCGCGACCAGGCCGCCACCTCGTCCACGAGCGCCGCGAGCAGGCCGGTGCCCCGCCGGGCCGGGGTCACGTAGACCGCGTAGACGAGCGTCAGGCCCGGCTCGTCCGGCGCCGCGACGCCGCCGGCGTGGCCGACCAGACGGCCGCCCGGATCGGCCACGAACTGCGCGTTGTGGTCGCCCCGGGAGACGGCCGCGACCCGGGCCGCGAACTCCGTGTGCGGCAGGGCGGCGGCCTCGGCCACGGTCTCCAGGAACGCCAGCGGAGAGTCGGCCAGCATCTCCAACCGGAGCGCCCGCATCCGGGCGGCGTCGGTCGGCCGGACCCGGTGGACGGTGGTCGTGGTGCGCACGCTGGTCATGCCGCATGCATACCGGACGGCCCGACGCGCGTGTGCGACCGGGCTGTTCCACGCCCGGAATATGCCCGATTTGTGGTCGTGCGCCGTCGTCACGCCTGGTGTAGCGTGCGATTTCGGTCACCGAATTCAGCGTTACCGATCGCTGGGCCGGTGCGCCGCCGGTGCCGGTCCGCCGGTCTCCGGGTCTTGGAACGCCGCGCAGAGTGAGGAAGTGCACCGTGGCACAGGGCACCGTGAAGTGGTTCAACGCCGAAAAGGGCTACGGCTTCATCGCCGTCGACGGCGGGCAGGACGTCTTCGTCCACTTCTCCGCGATCGAGATGGACGGCTACAAGGCGCTCGACGACGGCCAGCGCGTCGAGTTCGAGATCGCGCAGGGGCAGAAGGGTCCGCAGGCCGAGCGGGTCCGCGTCATCGCCTGATCTGCGGCGGGCGGTGCGCTCCGTGACCGGGCCCCGGACCGGGGGCTGCGTCGCGGCCGGCCACCATGGAAGATCATGAGCCGTTCCAGCCGTAGTCGCTGAGGAGGGCCCATGTCCGATCTGCCCCCGTCGGGTTCCACCGAGCCGGTGCCGCCGGCGTCGTCCGGCCCTCCGGCCGACCCGACCGCGCCCCCACCGCCGGCCGCCGCGCCGGCGCCGTCGGGGACGCC
>NZ_JBXUOV010000152.1:0-13970 GCF_057196585.1 Micromonospora sp. ATLC20 | reverse complement strand
GCACCCCCGACGCCCCCACCCGCCGCCCCCACCCCCCCCCCCCCCCCCCCCCCCCCCCCCCCCCCCCGCGACGCCCGCCCCCCCCCCCCCCCCCCCCCCCACTTCGGCGTACTGGAGTCGGCATGGTCCCGCGAGCGGGTCTGACGGCGTCGGTGGATCTCCCTAGCATCGGTGCCGTGGGATACAACGTGGAGCCGTCCGGCCGCCTGCACCTTCCCGAGGGCGACGAGGCGGCCGCTCTCGCCGCTGTCCGGGTCGCCTGCTCCCAGCGGGATGGCTGGTTCGACCCGGACGAGCCGCCCACGCCCGAGACGTTGACCGACATGGCGTGGGTGGGTGCGGCCACGTTCGTCCGCGACGGCGACTGGATCGAAGTCGGCCAAAGCCGGGACGACTTCAAGTGGTCGGGCCAGGCCATCGCCTTCTACGTCGCGCTGGCCCCGTTCGTACGCGCGGGAACCGTCCGGTTCGAGGGCGAGACGGGCGAACGCTGGTCCTACACCTACGCCGACGGCCGGATCACGCAGCAGGGATACAACGGCTGGGACGGCTCCACCGAGCTGGCCGGCTGAGGGCATGGACTTCTTCTGCTACCACCGGGACCGGCTCGGCTCGATGGCGTTGCGGAGTGAACTGGTCGAGGAGCACTGGGCCTACATGGACCGGTTCGCGGAGCAGATGATCGCGCGCGGCCCGACCCTTGCTGCCGACGGCACTCCGACGGGAAGCGTGCACATCCTGGGCCTGCCTGACCCGGCCGCCGCCCGGACGTTCGCCTTCGACGAGCCCAACTACCAGGCCGGCGCGTACCGGGACGTGATGCTGCGCCGGTGGCGGAACATGCTGGGCCGCACCATGTGGGACTTCCCCGGCGGCCGGACCGGCGGCAACCGCTACCTGGTGCTCGGCCTCGGTCCGGAGCAGAGCGCCGGTCCGGTGCTGCCGCAGCGGCAGGACGAGTTGATCGCGTACGGGCCGCTGCTGTCCGACGACGGCGTGACGTGGGTGGGGACGGCGGCGCTGGTGCGGGCGACCGGGCCGGACGAGGCGCGCGCCGTGCTGGCCGCCGACCGGTACGCCGAGGTGGAGGTGCGCGACTGGGTGTTCGGCGGACGCCCGGCGTAACCGGCTACTCGTGATCTCCCAACCGGGTCTCACGGTATTCCCTTATGTCGTAGGCGACGTGCGGCTCGGCGAACTGCACAGGCTCTGTCGGTGCGGCGAGGGCGGTTCGCCGACTGGGGCACGCCGCCAAGTGTCCACAGGTGGCTAGGCTGGCGACGTGCCAAGCGATCCGGAGTGTGTACGGCAGGCGTTGGCGATGTGGGACGGTTTCCCCGTTCACCGCGAGCCGCGTCCGATCGTGCTGACAGCGATGGGCGTCACAGCGCTCGACCGACTCATGGTGGACACCCAGTGGCGGGCGTCGTTCGACGCTCCCGGCGTTCCAGAGTCCGACCTGCCGCCGGAGCTCAGGCCGCACGCCGTCAAGTACTGCCGTGACGTGCAGACCGGAGCGCAGAGACCGCTGGCGAACATCATCCGCGGGGACGGGCCGTTCGCCACCGATCGAGGTGTCCGCGAACTCCCGGCGTGGATGATGTACCCCGAGGACCGGCGATGGCCGTTCATCGCCATGGACCCGGACTTCGAACGTCGGATGACATGGCGGCCCCCCGGTGTGGGCGCCATTCATCACGAGGAGGCCATGCTCGCGAACGATGGGCGCACTCTGACGTTCCGGTTCATCGGAACGCCCGCGCAATACGCCGACTACCCAGACGCCCTGGTGCATGAGACGGACACCGCGGTGCTCGTCGAACCGGTGGAGGTCACCCACGACGGGGACGGCATCCGACTGGACTACGCCGAGGATCGCGAGGTGGTGGTGCGCCTGGCCGCGCCGCTCGGCAACCGGGTCCTGGTCGGCATCGGGCACGGCCCCGGAACAACCACCTTCGGCTCCCCCATGACGGTGCTCACCGCGGCCTGATCGTGGGAGCAGACGCAGGCGGCGCTACTTCCACCGGAAGTGCACGAACAGGCGGCCGAAGTTCTTCGAGTCCTTCTCGACCCGGTGGTAGAGCTGCTTCACGTCCTTCTGGTCGAGGAAGCGCAGCACCTTCTTCTTGAGCGCGCCCGACCCCTTACCCGGGATGATCTCCACGAGCGTGGCCTTCTTCGCGACCGCCTCGTCCATGATCCCGCGCAGCGCACGATCGATGTCGTGGCCCTTGTTGTAGATGTCGTGGAGGTCGAGCTTGAGCTTCACGGTCCCATCCTAGGTACGCGGAAGGGCAGCCCGCCCGGGCTGCCCTTCCGCGTCATCGGTCAACGACCGACCTTGCCCTCCACCCGGCGCAGGGCGGTGGCGTAGTCGGTGTTCGTCGAGTACATCGCGGCCGCGATGCGCAGGTGCCGCAGCGCGTCCACCGGCCGGTTCATCCGCTCCAGCGTGCGGCCGAGCACGTGGTGCGCGTAGTGATCGCTCGGGTCGCGGTCGACCAGCTCGCGCAACTGCTCCTCGGCCCGGTTGAGCTGGGCCGACTGGAAGTACGCGCGGGCCAGCAGCTGCCGGACCGAGGAGTTGTCCGGCTCCGCCTCGATGATCGGTTCGAGCAGCCGGGCCGCTCCGGTCGGGTCACCCGCTTCGAAGAACATGGTCGCCCGCCGGTACTCCGCCAGAAGATCCACTCGACCCACCTCCTCGTGTCGCGCCAGGCCCTAGGTCCGACGCTGGCACAACACCGGCGCGAGCGCGAGTGTTCCTGCAGGGCGAAAGATCAGGTGGTCGGGTCGTACCGGCCGCCGACCAGGTCCCAGGCCCGGACACCGCCGACGATTCCGGCCGTGTTCGGGACGATCACCACGTCGTCGCCCATCCGGGCCACCTGCTCGGGCCGGATCAGCCGGGAGTTGCCGCCGCCGAGATACAGGCGGTCCCAGCGGAACACCGGGCGCAGGCCGTCCACCACCTGCCGGATCCGCCGCGACCAGAACGCGTCGCCGAGCCGCCGCCGTTCCGGCTCGCCCACGTACGTGTCGTAGGTGGTGTTCCACCGCACCGGCGCGTGCGACAGCTCCAGGTGCGGCGCCAGCACCCCGCCGTCGAACAGCGCGCTGCCCAGCCCGGTGCCGAGCGTCAGCACCAGCTCGCAGCCGGTCCCGGCGACCACGCCCGCGCCGTGCACCTCGGCGTCGTTCAGCACCAGCGCCGGCACGCCGAACGCCTCGGCCAGCGCGGTGCGCGCGTCGTACCCGGACCACTCGGCCAGAAGCTCGGGGTCGACGCGGCTGCGCGGCCCGGAGCGGGTCACGTAGTGCGGCGTCGCCACCACGACGCCGTGCCGGATCATGCCGGGCATGCCGACGGTGAGCCGGTCCGCCGCGGGCAGGCGGGCGCCGAGATCCAGCAGCGTCTTGACGAACAAGGCCGGCGGCAACGGGTACGGCGTGGGCACGCGCAACGGCCGTGCGCGCATGGTTCCGGCGGCATCCAGTACGGAGGCCTTGATCCCGCCACCACCACAGTCGATCGCCAGTGTGGTCACCACGGCTGTGAGTCTCCCTCAGACCGGCGCCGCCGCGAGCACGGGTCACGGTAATCCGGATGCGCCCGCCGGTAGGCTCGGTCATCTGATGAGCGCCACGTTGATCGCCAAGGACCTCACCGCCGGCCACGGTGACCGCCTCCTCTTCGAAGACCTCGACCTCGTCGTCGCGCCCGGCGACGTGGTGGGGCTGGTCGGAGTCAACGGCGCGGGCAAGTCCACGCTGCTGCGTACCCTCGCCGGTCTTGTCCCCCGCGAGCAGGGCTCGGTCTCGCTCAGCCCGCCCACGGCGACCGTCGGCTACCTGCCGCAGGAGCCGGAGCGCCGGCCCGGCGAGACGGTCCGCGAGTTCCTGGCCCGGCGCACCGGGGTCAGTGCCGCGCAGGCCGCGCTTGATGCCGCCACCGAGGCGCTCACCGCCGGGGCGGCGGGCGCCGACGACGCGTACGCGAATGCTCTGGAACGCTGGCTCGACCTCGGCGGCGCGGATCTGGACGAACGGGCCGCGCAGGTCGCCGCGGAGCTGGGTCTCGACGTGGGCCTGGACCATCCGATGACCGGTCTGTCCGGCGGGCAGGCCGCCCGCGCCGGGCTCGCGTCGCTGCTGCTCAGCCGGTACGACGTCTTCCTGCTCGACGAGCCCACCAACGACCTCGACCTGGCCGGGCTGGACCGGCTGGAACGCTTCGTCACCGGGCTGCGCGCCGGGACCGTGGTGGTCAGCCACGACCGGGAGTTCCTCACCCGCACCGTCACCCGGATCGTCGAGCTCGACCTGCACCAGCGGCAGATCAAGCACTACGGCGGTGGCTACGCGGCCTATCTGGAGGAGCGGGAGGTGGCGCGCCGCCACGCCCGCGAGGAGTACGAGGAGTACGCCGACACGAAGGCCGACCTGGAGGCGCGTGCCCGCACCCAGCGGGCGTGGATGGAGAAGGGCGTCAAGAACGCCCGCCGCAAGGCCACCGACAACGACAAGATCGGCCGCAAGTACCGCGCCGAGTCGACCGAGAAGCAGGCCGCGAAGGCCAAGCAGACCGCCCGGCTGATCGAGCGGCTGGAGGTGGTCGACGAGCCGCGCAAGGAGTGGGAGCTGCGGATGGAGATCGCCGCCGCGCCCCGCGCCGGCGCCGTCGTGGCCTCGCTCCGAGGAGCGGTGGTACGCCGTGGCGGCTTCACGCTCGGCCCGGTGGACCTGCAGATCGACTGGGCCGACCGGGTGGCGATCACCGGGGCGAACGGCTCCGGCAAGAGCACCCTGCTCGCCGCGCTGCTCGGCCGGCTGCCGCTGGACGAGGGGCACGCCGCGCTCGGCCCGGGTGTGGTGGTCGGCGAGGTCGACCAGGCCCGGGGACTGTTCCTCGGCGACCAGCCGCTGCTCGACGCGTTCGGTGCCGCCGTACCCGATCTGGCCCCGGCGGACGTGCGGACGCTGCTGGCGAAGTTCGGGCTGCGCGCCGAGCATGTGCTGCGGCCGGCGGCGACGCTGTCCCCCGGCGAGCGGACCCGGGCCGCGCTGGCCCTGCTCCAAGGGCGTGGCGTCAACCTGCTGGTGCTCGACGAGCCGACGAACCACCTCGACCTGGCCGCGATCGAGCAGTTGGAGTCGGCGCTGGCGAGCTACCCGGGAACGCTGCTGCTGGTGACCCACGATCGGCGGATGCTCGACGCGGTGAGCGTGAACCGGCGGCTGCGCGTGGCGGACGGACGGATCGCCGAACACTGATCCGTGCCGACCGGCGCGCGCGGGTCCACAATGAGCGCATGCTCAAGTGGGAGTACGCGCTGCTGGTCCGCCGCCGCCAGGCCGCCGCCACCGACGCCGGGTGGGAGGTCGTCTTCATCTGGTACGGCCCGGACGGCTCCATGATCGACGTGACGCCGTACGGCGACACCGCGCTGGCCCACCTGAACCGGGCCGGTGACCAGGGCTGGGAACTGGTCGCGATGAGCGAGGACCCGTCGTTGCCGGGCAACAACGAGTTGCACCGCTACCACCTCAAGCGCCCGAAGGCAGCGGCCGCCCAGCCGCGCCAGCGCATGCGAGGCTCCCGCGCAGTCCGCCGCACCCTCTCCCCCTGACCGCCCTCTCCCCCGCCATCGCCCTCACCCTCACCCCCGCCCTCACCCTCACCCTCACCCTCACCCCGCTGATCTTGCAGTTGCGGCCCCTTTCCTGCACCTTTCGCGAGGTTTGCCCGGGCCACAACTCCATGATCGACGAGGCGCAGCCCAGACTCCCGCCATCGCCGCGCACAACCCGACCCGAGACCGGCGGTGATCAAGGAGTTTGGGTCCATCCACGCCGCGGGCGCCAGCACAAACTCCTTGATCAGCGCCGCAGCCCGAGTCGCGGGAGATCTTGGAAGGAAAGTGCCCCCATAGGGGCCGAAATCTTCCAAGATCTCAGGCACGCGTCGGTGATCAAGGAGTTTGTGTCCTCGAGGGCGTCGTCCGGGGACACAAAGTCCTTGATCACGGGCGACAGGCGGGGCGGACGGAGGGCTGGGGGGCGCGGGCCGGGCGGGGCCGACGCGGGCGGGGCGCGGCTGAGCGGGGGCCGGGGCGGACGAGGGCGGGCTGGCGGGGTATATCGGGGCGAATCGGGGGTAACGGGCCGCCGGAGGTGGCGCATGGTGGCGATGGGGCAGACCGCGCTCTCGGGTGAGCGACTCCGGCAGACCGACGGCTTCCTCGCCGAGGCGTGGGCCGACATGGTCCGGCACGACGAGCGGCTGCGCGGAACCGCGGTCGAGGTGCGCTTCGATCGTGGAGTCGCGCACCTGACCGGCGAGGTCGCCGACCCGGAGCAGCTACGGCTGGTACGGGAGCTGATCGGCCGGCTGTCCGGCGTACTCGGGGTCTGGTGCCGGGTCACAGTGGCCGGGCGGGCGCCGGTCGTGGTCGACCTGGGCTGCGGCGCGACCAAGCAGTGGCCGGGCAACCTGGGGCTGGACATCTATCCGGCGCCGGGCGTGAACGCGGTCGCCAACCTGGCCGGATCGCTGCCGCTGCGCGACGACTCGGTGGACGTGTTCTTCGCGGTGCACATCGTCGAGCACCTGATCGACTTCCTGCCGCTGTTCGACGAGTGCCACCGGGTGCTGCGCCCGGGCGGGGTACTGCACGTGATGAGCCCCTGGTGGCGGCACGTCAACGCGGTGGCCGACCCGACCCACGTACGCCTGCTCGACGTGCAGACGTTCAAGGGCATCTGCGGCCAGCGTCCGCCTGGTACGCCGCGCTGGTATCCGCTGCACGTCGGCTGCGACGGCGCCTCGATCTTCGCCGACCTGACTCCCCTGCCGCCGGACGCCCCCGCCCCACCCTCTTCCCACCTGGCCCGCTTCTTCGACTGAAGCCGCGCCGACCGCCCCAGGGACCACCCCGTCGATCATGAAGTTGACGGCACTCAAGGAGATCAACTTCGCCGTCAACTTCATGATCGACGGGGCAAGCGGGGCAAGCGGGGCAAGCGGGGCAAGCGGGGCAGGAGGGGCGAGCGGGGCACGAGGGCGAGCGGGGCGGGTTAGGCGGACTCGCGGAGGGCCACGTGGTGGGGGGCCACCAGCTCGCGCGGTGGGAAGTCGCGGTCTTGGCCCAGGCGGCCCGCCAGGAGCTCTACCGCGAGGCGGGCGATGCGTTCCTTGTCGGGGGCGACCGTGGTCAGCGTCGGGATCGAGAAGCGACCGTCCTCGATGTCGTCGAAGCCGGCCACCGCGACGTCCTCGGGCACGCGCAGGCCCATCTCGTGCAGGGCACGCAGCGCACCGAGCGCGAGCGTGTCGTTGAAGCAGAAGACGGCGTCGGGGCGTACCCCCGTGGTGAGCAGGTGCCGCATGGCGGCGGCGCCGTCCGCGCGGTGCCAGGCCGGCGCGGGCGCCACCAGGCGGTCGTCGTAGGCGATGCCGGCCTCGGTCAGCGCGGCGGTGTAGCCGGCCAGGCGGAGCCGGGCGCTGGCGCCCTCGGGGGTGCACTGGGAGCCGATCGCGGCGATCCGGCGGCGGCCGAGCCCGATCAGGTGGGCGGTGATCTCACGGGCAGCGGCCACGTTGTCGATCATGACGTGGTCGGCGGAGCCGTGGTCGACGCGTTCGCCGAGCAGCACCATGGGCAGGCCGGCCAGCGCGGCGAGGTCGTCGGCGGTGAGCGCGAGCGGGCTCAGGATCAGGCCGTCGATCATGTGGTCGCCGATACCGCTGGCGGCCTTGCGCTCCTGCTCGGACCGGCCGCCGGTCTGGTCGATCAGCACCGTCCAGCCGTGGTCGGCGGCGGCGGTGACGACGTGCCGGGCCAGCTCGGCGAAGTAGGGGACGTCCAGTTCGGGTACGGCCAGCGCGATCACCCCGGTGCGCCCCTTGCGCAGGTTGCGGGCCGACAGGTTGGGCCGGTAGTTGAGCGCGGCGATGGCCTCCTCGACGCGGGCCCGGGTGTCGGCGCGCACGTGCTGGTAGCCGTTGACGACGTTGGAGACGGTCTTCACCGACACTCCGGCGCGCTCCGCGACGTCCTTGAGCCTGTGCCGCACTGCACTTCCTTCCGGTGAACGCTGGCCGCACTGTACCGCGCCACGACGACGCGACTGCCTCTTTACACGGGCGCTTACAACGTTGTACAAACCACTGACAGCGGAGTGACAGCGGTCACCCGCACCAGCAGCGAGGGAGAGGTTGGCATCGTGCCGAACGCGCAGCTCACGATCGACCCGGCGTTCCGGGTCGCGCCGGCGGACCGCCGGATCTTCGGTTCCTTCGTCGAGCACATGGGCCGCTGCGTCTACGGCGGGGTGTACGAACCGGGCCACCCCACAGCCGATCGGCGAGGGCTGCGGCGCGACGTGCTGGACCTGACCCGTGAGCTGGGCGTCTCAGTGGTCCGCTACCCGGGCGGCAACTTCGTCTCCAGCTACCGCTGGGAGGACGGCATCGGACCGGTCGGTGACCGCCCGCGCCGGCTCGACCTGGCCTGGAAGACCGTCGAGACAAACGAGTTCGGGCTCGACGAGTTCATGACCTGGGCGGCCGAGGCCGGGATCGAGCCGATGATGGCCGTCAACCTCGGCACCCGCGGCGTGACCGAGGCGCTCGACCTGCTGGAGTACACCAACCACCCGGGCGGCACCCGACTGTCCGACCTGCGCCGCAAGCACGGCGCCGAACAGCCGTACGGGGTGCGGCTGTGGTGCCTCGGCAACGAGATGGACGGGCCGTGGCAGGTCGGGCACAAGACCGCCGACGAGTACGGCCGCCTCGCCGCCGAGACCGCCCGCGCGATGAAGATGATCGACCCGTCGATCAGCCTGGTCGCCTGCGGCAGCTCCGGCCGGGGCATGCCCACGTTCGCCGCGTGGGAGGCGACGGTGCTGGAGCACACCTACGAGCACGTCGACTACATCTCCGCCCACACCTACTACGACCCCTCCGACGGTGACCGGGCCAGCCTGCTCGCCTCCGCCGTCGACATGGACGCCTTCATCACCGAGGTCGTCGCCACCGCCGACTACGTGGGCGCCAAGCTGCGGCAGAAGCGCAAACTGAAGATCTCCTTCGACGAGTGGAACGTCTGGTACCAGTCCCGCCTCCAGTCCGACCTGGACCGGCGCGGCTGGGTCGAGGCGCCGGCGCTGATCGAGGACGACTACACGGCCGTCGACGCGGTGGTGGTGGGCGACCTGCTGATCACCCTGCTCCGGCACGCCGACCGCATCGGCGTGGCCTGCCAGGCGCAGCTCGCCAACGTGATCGCCCCGATCCGTACCCGCAACGGCGGTCCGGCCTGGCGGCAGAGCATCTTCCACCCGTTCGCGCTGACCGCCCGGTACGCCCGCGGCACCGTGCTGCGGACCGAGCCCACCGGCCCCACCTACGAGACCCGCCGGTACGGCGACGTGCCCGCGCTGGACACCGTCGCCGTGCACGACGAGGAGACCGGCGCGCTGGCCGTCTTCGCGGTCAACCGCAGCTCGCAGGACGTCCCGCTCGACCTGGACCTGCGCGGCCTGCCCGGCCTGCGGGCCGAGGCGCACACCACGGTGGCGGCCGGAACCGACCCGGACGCCACGAACACCGAGACGGACCCGGAGCGGGTCACGCCCCGGGACCTCACCACTCCCACCGTCGACGGCGGCCGGGTCTCCGTGCTGCTGCCGGCCACCTCCTGGAACCTGCTGCGCTTCGCGCCGGCGTAAGGAAGGGCCCCTTGTTAACGCCGGGCGTTAAGAAGGGGCCCTTCCTTCGGGGCCCGCCTCAGGGGGTGGGGGCGGGCTCGGGGGTGTCCGAGTGCTCGCGACGGGCGAGCCGGTTCTTGCGGTGGCCGTACCCGAAGTAGATGACCGCGCCGATCAGCATCCAGGCGAGGAACCGCAGCCAGGTCTCCACCGACAGGTTCAGGCTCAGGTAGAGGCACGCGACGGCGGTGACGATCGGCAGCACCGGCGAGAACGGCACCTTGAACGGCCGCTCCAGGTCGGGGCGGCGCTTGCGCAGGATCGGCACCGCGATCGCGACCAGCGTGAACGCGCAGAGCGCGCCGATGCTGACCAGGTCGGCAAGCGCGGACAGCGGCAGGAAGCCGGCGAGCAGCGCCACCGCGATCGTCATGATCCCGGCGATCCGGTACGGCGTGCCCCAGCGCGGGTGCACCTTGGCGATGGCGGGCGGGATGAGCCCGTCGCGGGCGATGGCGAAGCCGATCCGGCCCATGGCCACCAGGTCGACCAGGATCACGCTGGTGAGCCCGGCGACGGCGGCGATGGAGACGAGCACCGCGGCCCAGCCGGCGCCGACCGCCCGGAACGCGGACGCGATCGGCGCACCCTCGTCGATCTCGGTGTACTTGACCATGCCGACCACGACGAGCGAGACGCCGATGTAGAGCACGGTGGAGATGAGCAGCGTGCCGAGCAGGCCCAGCGGCAGGTCCCGCTTGGGCTTGCGGGTCTCCTCACCCAGGTTCGCCACGGCCTCGAACCCGGTGTACGCGAAGAACACCACGGCGGCGGCGGTGAGCACCCCGACGAAGCCGAAGACGGACGGCTCCAGCCCGAAGATGGCCTGGGTGACCGGTTGCTTGATGCCGTCGTCCCCGGCGCCGGCCGGCTCGGCGGACGGGATGAACGGGCTGAGGTTGGCCGCCTTGACGAAGAACAGCCCGGCGATGATGACGAAGGCGCAGATCGCCACCTTTACCAGCACCAGCAGGTTGGTGACCCGGGCCGACTCGCGGATGCCGACGATGGCGACCACACCGAGCACCAGCACGATGCCGATCGCGCCGAGGTTGACGACGCTGCCCTCCTCGGCGAACCAGGCGCTGGGCAGGCCGAACAGGTCGGCGAGGTAGCCGGACCAGCCGCGGGCCACCACCGCCGCGCCGAGCGCGAACTCCAGCAGCAGGTCCCAGCCGATGATCCAGGCGACGATCTCGCCCATCGTCGCGTACGCGTAGGTGTAGGCGCTGCCGGCGGTCGGCACGCTGCTGGCGAGTTCGGCGTAGCAGAGCGCGGCGAGCAGCGCGACCAGGCCGGCGATGCCGAACGAGATCACCACGCCCGGCCCCGCGCTGTTCCGGGCCTCGACACCGGTGAGCGTGAAGATGCCGGTGCCGATCACGATGCCGATGCCGAAGCCCATCAGGTCGACCGCGCCGAGCCGGCGCCGCAGGCCCGGCTTGCCGTCCTCGCCGTCGGCGTCGCCCTGGGCGAGCACGTCGCCGATCGGCTTGGTCCGCAGGACCGACATCTGATCACCTCCCCCGCCGTGTGGCCGCCACGGTGGCGGTCTGTGACCGGGCTAGCTACCCAGCCGTTTTGCGCTCCAATCCCGCACCGCAGGTCTCGGAATCGTCACGATCCGGCCTAGTCGGACGGCGCGGGACATCGATCACCGGTCGGGGTCTTGCGCCGGGCACGGATAGATGAAAGTTTTCTACCGGCGGCATGGATGGCACGGCGAATCTTGCCGTACGCTACGCCGCCGACCGTCCCCCCGGACCCGACGAAGGGACCGCACCGCATGAAGGCAACTCGGCTCGGAGCCGCCGCGCTGGCCGCGGCGCTGCTCGGCACGCTGGTCGCCGGCACGCCGGCGCAGGCCGCACCCGGCGACACCGGCACCGCCACTTCCCCCTCCACCGACTGCGTCACCGATCCGGCCACCCCCAAGCGCCAGTTCCGGGCCATGTGGATCGCCTCGGTGACGAACATCGACTGGCCCAGCAAGGACTCCTGGACCGCGCCGGACCAGGTGGCCAAGCAGAAGGCCGAATACCTGGCCTGGCTCGACCTGGCCCAGAAGCTCAACCACAACGCCGTCGTGGTCCAGGTCCGCCCGACCGCCGACGCGTTCTGGCCCTCGCCGTACGAGCCGTGGTCGGAGTACCTGACCGGCGTACGCGGCAAGAACCCCGGCTGGGACCCGCTGGCTTTCCTCGTCGACGAGTCGCACAAGCGCAACCTGGAGTTCCACGCCTGGTTCAACCCGTACCGCGTCTCCATGCCCGCCCCCGGCGGCGCCGGCGCCGACCTGTCGCAACTGGCCCCGGACAGCCCTGCCCGCCAGCACCCCGACTGGGTCTTCGCCTACCCGCCGGCCGGCGTCGCCGGCAGCCGGCTCTACTACAACCCCGGCGTCCCCGAGGTCCGCGAGTTCGTCCAGACCGCGATGATGGACGCGGTCAAGCGGTACGACATCGACGGCGTGCACTTCGACGACTACTTCTACCCGTACCCGAGCGGCACCCACCAGGTGCCCGACGACGCTACGTTCGCGGCGTACAACAGGGGCTTCACGGACAAGGCCGACTGGCGGCGGGACAACATCAACCTGCTGATCCAGGAGATGAACGCCAAGATCAAGGCGGTCAAGCCGTATGTGAAGTTCGGCGTCAGCCCGTTCGGCATCTGGCGCAACGCGTCGGCCGACCCGAACGGTTCGGACACCACCGGCTCGCAGTCGTACGACATCATCTCCGCCGACTCCCGCAAGTGGGTCAAGGAGGAGTGGATCGACTACATCGTGCCGCAGCTCTACTGGTACATCGGCCAGTACCCGGCCGCCGACTACGCCCGGCTGGTGCCGTGGTGGGCCGAGCAGGTGCGCGGCACGCGGGTGCAGCTCTACATCGGCCAGGCCGACTACAAGAGCGGAGACCCGGCGTACGGGTCGTTCTGGATGAACCCGCAGGAGCTGTCGAACCACCTGACGCTCAACCGGTCGTACCCGGAGGTGCTCGGCAACGTGCACTTCTCCGCGGTGCAGGTGCGGGCCAACCGGCTCGGCGCCACCGACATCTACGCGGCCGAGCACTACTCCCGCCCGGCGCTGGTGCCCACCATGACGCACCTGCCGCGCAAGCCGCTGCTGTTCCCGGTGGTCACCAAGGCCCAGCGGGAGGCGGACGGGGTACGCCTGAGCTGGCGTCAGCCGGCCGACGGCAAGGGCCCGCTCGGCACCGCCGCGTCGTACGCGATCTACCGGTTCGACGGGCACGGCCTGGCCGGGCGCTGCGACTTCGCGGACGCCTCGCACCTGGTCGGCACCGTCCGGGCCACCGACGGCGCCGTGCAGTCCTGGGTGGACACCACGGCGGCCGACGGCGCCCGGTACACGTACTACGTGACCGCGCTGGACCGGCTGGCGAACGAGAGCCCGGCGAGCCCGCCGCGCTTCGTCCGCTGATTCACCCCGAATGCCCCCGGGCCACCTCGACGGCCCGGGGGCATTCGTCTGTTCAGGCGGATGTCAGCGAGCCGTCCCCCGAGGCATCGCCCCAGCTCATCCCTTTGATCGACACTTGTCGACATCCGGAGATCCCGGCCACCACCCCCGGAGGTTCCCGTGTCCCGTCGACTCGCCACCACCCTCGCCGCCGGCGCACTCGCCCTGCTCACCCTGCTCGGCCTGGCCACACCGGCCGCCGCCGCGGTGAGCACCCAGCAGAAGCTGTCCGTCCTGACCAGTTGGACGCAGACCAGCGCGTCCAGCTACAACGCCTGGAACAGCGCCCGGCAGAACCGGGCACCCTGGACCGAGTACGGCTTCGACTGGTCCACCGACTACTGCTCGTCCAGCCCGGACAACCCGATCGGGTTCAACTTCAAGCTCTCCTGCTACCGGCACGACTTCGGCTACCGCAACCACAAGGCGATGGGCGTCTTCTCGTCCAGCAAGTCCCGTCTGGACAGCGCCTTCTACGCGGATCTCA
The DNA here is from genome assembly GCF_057196585.1 of Micromonospora sp. ATLC20. Taxonomy (NCBI): domain Bacteria; kingdom Bacillati; phylum Actinomycetota; class Actinomycetes; order Micromonosporales; family Micromonosporaceae; genus Micromonospora; species Micromonospora sp. ATLC20. The sequence goes on along the minus strand of NZ_JBXUOV010000152.1, from coordinate 216 downwards.
AGCGGGTCTGCGCCACGTACAACGCGGTGGTCCGGCCCGCCTGCTACAGCCTCGCCTGGACGTACTACCAGGCGGTGAGCGTCTTCGGCTCGGTCGCCGCGGTGTCGCAGGCCGACCTCGACCGCGCCGCCCGGATGAAGGCCGACGCCCAGCGCCGCGCCGCCGCGCCCGCCTGACGCACCGCACGGGGAGTCCGCCACCGGGCGGGCTCCCCGC